>JAHHTB010000015.1 GCA_020024855.1 Fusobacterium sp. | reverse complement strand
AAGTATATCTTAGAATTAAAAAAAATTCAAATTATATCTAAAAAGTTATTATTAAAATCTATACTTTTCTAATAAAATAAAAAATCCAAGAAATTAAATCTTGGACTTTCTATCTATTTTCACCAACATTTTCATTTTGGTAGGAAAAATGTTGGAAAAAATGTTGGAAAACGACTTTTTTTTGATTTTTTGTTTTCCTAACTTGTTATTTTATAAGGGAAAACCTACCCACTATTTCTATATGGTTCGTTTGAGGAAACATATCTACTGGTTGAATTTTTTCAAGTTTATACCCTTCCTCTATTAGTATCTTACTATCTCTAGCAAAAGTTGACGGGTTACAAGAGATATAAACAATCTCATTTATCTTATGTTTTGCAAGTTTTATAAGGCTATCCCCCTCAATTCCCTTTCTTGGTGGGTCAAATATAACTGCATCTACTCTATTCCCTTTTTCAATAAGGTTAAGAAGTTCTTTATTCACATCTCCTGTGATAAATTCAATATTTTCAATTCCATTTTCTTTAGCAGTTCTAATTCCATCTTTCACTGCCTCTTTAATTATCTCAATAGAATACACTTTCTTTGCATTTTTTGAAAGTATCATTCCTATTGTTCCAGTTCCAGAAAAGGCATCAACAATATATTTATCATTAATATCATCAAAAAAGCTAATACCAATATCATATAGTTTTTTAGTTTGATTTACATTTATTTGGAAAAAAGAGTTTGGAGAGATATTAAAATTAATTCCATTAATAGTTTCTTTTAAATATTTATCTCCAAAAAGGTGTATATTTTCTTTTCCAAGAGCCACATTAGTAATCTCATTATTTAAAGAAACATATACAGACTTAACCTCATCAATAGAGTCATACACATTTTTTAAGAACTCCTCAATATCTCTAAACACTTTTTTAGCATTTAAAACAAGTACAAGCATAGCCTCATTTTTAGAGTTTGTTCTCACCATTATATGACGAAGTAGTCCCCTATGCTCCTTTTCTTTATATACAGAAATTTTGCTTTTATTAAGCATAGTTTTCACAATATTTATAACTTTATTAGCTAAGTGAGAGCTTAGCATATTTTCTTTTACTTCAAAAACTTCATGAGATTTTCTTTTAAACATTCCTGTTATTATTTTTTTATTTTTATCAAGGGCAAATGGCTCGATAACTTTATTTCTATAATTGTGAGTATCTTCTTCATCAGCTCCAACTATATCAGAAACTAACACATCTTTTACCCCACCAATTTTTTCCATAACATCTTTTACAAGCTCAGTTTTGTATTTAAGTTGTGACTCATAGTTAAGCATACCAAAATCACACCCATGAAAATCTTCAAAACTTATCTTTGAAGTATCTTCAATTCTTTCAGTTCCAGCCTCTAATAGTTTTGTAATTATTCCTCTTGCATATGTTTTTTTCTTTGAAATAATCTCTATTTCAACCTTATCTCCAGGAACAGTCATAGGTACAAAAACTGCAAAATCATTTACAAAACCTAATCCCTCACCACCATATACAATCTTTTCAATATCTATTACAACTTTATCTCCTACTGATATTGACATTTTTCCTCCGTTTTATTTTAATTATTCAAATTTTATTTATTTATCTTAAAATAGTTTATCTCACTTGAAACTTCCATGTTTCTTTTTTGTCTCATTTCAAGCTCCAAACTTTTAAGGTCAGCAATCTTGTCATACTCTAATTGCTTATCATTCAAACTTTTTTTTAATCCTTCAAGATTTTTCTTTTCAACAATAACCTCTTGTTCTAGTCTTGAAATATCCATAAGACAGTTATTATGAGTTGTCCATATAGCTCCTGTTATTACAATTAAAGCAAAATATATTTTCATACTTCCCCCTTAATAACTTTTATTTTAATTTCTAAATTATATTTTTTCAATTACTCTAAGTTTTGCTGAATGTGCTCTGTTATTATATTTTAATTCATCATCACAAGCAGTGATTGGTTTTCTTGTAATAATTTTTACTTGAGGTTTTTTTCCACACATACAAACAGGTAGTTCAGGTGGACAAGTACAACCTTTTTCAAGTTCTCTAAATTTATTTTTTACAATTCTATCTTCTAAAGAGTGAAAAGTTATTATAGCAAGTCTACCACCTTTCTTTAAAGATTTTACTGCTTTTTCTATTGCTCTTTCTAACACTTCAAGCTCTCTATTTACTTCTATTCTTATAGCTTGGAAAGTTTTCTTAGCTGGGTGCTTTTGACTTCTTGCAGGATAAGCACGTCTTATTATACTAACAAGCTCCCCTGTTGTTTCTATATTTTTTTCCTTTCTAGCCTCACATATAAATTTTGCTATTTTTCTAGCAAATCTCTCTTCCCCATATTCAAAAATTATTTTAGAAAGTTGCTCCTCTGAATAGTTGTTTACAACTTCATAAGCTGAAATAGGATTATTCTTATCCATTCTCATATCTAATTTTGTATCAAAACGATATGAAAATCCTCTCTCCTCATCATCAAGTTGAGTTGATGACACTCCAATATCCATAAGGATACCATCTATTTTATCATAACCAGCACAATAAAGAACTGTATCAAGATTTTCAAAGTTATCTTTATACACCTTCCATCTATCTTTAAAAGGCTCTAATCTTTTTGAGGCAAAATCAATAGCCTGTTGATCTTGGTCTGTTGAAATTACTCTCCCTTTTTCTGACGTATTTTTTAAAATTCCCTCTGTATGTCCTCCACCACCAAGGGTACAATCAAGATATACTCCATCTTTATTTGTTATTAAATTTTCAAGTGTTTCATAAAAAAGTACTGGAATATGATATTCACTGAATGTATTTTTTATATTTTCCATTAAATCCTCCGATTTAAAAACCCTGCTTTAAAAATATTTGTAAAAACATTTTCTTAGCAGGGTTAGTTTTTATTTTTATACTAATAAGTCAACTATATAAAATAGTAATATTTTTATAGCTTTTAGTGCCAAGTATGCTAACATTGGCGAGATGTCTATTCTACTATACCCCATTGGAAAAATCATTCTAAATGGTTTTAACATTGGTTCAGTTATAGTATATACAACATCTGTAAAATCGTTGTGTGTATATGGAGCAAGCCACGATAAAACAACCCTTATCAAAAGAATTAAATTTAATATTTGAAATGTATAATTTATTATAGTGTATAATGAGTGCATATCTTTTTCTTTACTCCTTTTTTTATTAATCCATGTCTAAGAAATAGTGTTTTGTATTTTGTACATATTCCCAACCAGACCAAATAGTAAGAATTACTGGTATAAGCATTAAATAGAAATTATAATGTTTTGGGATAAATGTATAAACTTCATTAGCATTATTTCCTAAAATTATCATAAGCATAATTGCTATCATCTGAGATGTTGTTTTGTATTTTCCTAGTTTGCTTGCAGGAATAACTTCTCCTTTTGCAGCAACAACCATTCTTATTCCACTTATTAAAAATTCTCTAAATATTATTACAATGGACATCCAAGATGGTATATATCTTAAATATACCATTACAACAAGTGCTGATATAACAAGAATTTTATCTGCTAATGGGTCCATTATTTTTCCAAAATCAGTTATAAGATTATGTTTTCTTGCTAAATATCCATCAAAAAAATCTGTTATTGAAGCCACTACAAATATTAAAAGTGCCAGCAATCTATACATCATTCCATTCTCTGGAGAGTTTTCTAAAATATAAATAAAAGGTACTGCTAATATTAATCTTGTAAGAGTTAGCTTATTTGGTAAATTCATAATCTTCTCTATCTCCCTTATTTTTTAGTTTTCTTCTACTATTGGACCAATAAAGTCATATTGGAAATTTTGTTCTATTTTAATTTTTACTATATCTCCTGGCTTTGCTGTTCCATCATTTGTAAGAACTTTTCCATCAATTTCAAGTGCCTGTCCTCTTGTTCTTCCCTCAAGCATATATTCACTCTCAGAAGAAACTCCATCAATTAAAACTTCTATCTCTTTCCCTATAAATTGCTCATTTTTTCTTTCAGCAATATCAGCTTGAAGATTTGTAAGTTCTGCCCATCTCTTTTCTTTTATCTCTTCTGGAACTTGGTCTGGAAGTCCGTATGCAACAGTGTCTTCCTCTCTTGAATACTTAAATACTCCTACATAGTCAAACTTAAATTCCTCAACGAAATCTTTAAGTTCTTCAAATTGGTCTTCTGTTTCTCCTGGGAATCCAACTATAACAGTTGTTCTTATCACTGCATCAGGAATAGCAGTTCTAATTCTTCCAAGGATACTTCTTATTTGGTCCCCAGATTTTGCTCTTGCCATATTTTGAAGTATTTTATCTGATATATGTTGAATAGGTACATCAAAATATTTACAAATTTTTGGCTCATCTCTCATAACTTCTATTAGTTCATCAGTAATAGAGTTTGGATACATATAGTAAAGTCTTATCCATTCTATTCCTTCAACTTTTACAAGTTCTTTTAAAAGTTTTGCTAAAGCCTTTTCTTTATAATTATCAAGTCCATACTCTGTTGATTCTTGTGCAAGAAGATTTAATTCTTTCACACCAGATTTTGCAAGATTTTTTGCTTCTTCTACAATGTCCTCAATAGTTCTACTTCTTAAATCTCCTCTAAGTGATGGAATTATACAATAAGTACATCTTTTATCACAACCTTCAGAAATTTTTAAGTAAGCTGTATGTGGATATGTTGTTATTATTCTTTCTGTGTGAGAGTTAGGTAGGAAATCTTGACTTCCTACCACTACTTCTTTATTATCTTTTAAGATACTGTCAACAATCTCTCCGATTTTATCAATATCTCCTGTTCCAACAACTGCATCAACTTCTGGAATCTCTTTTATAAGTTCCTCTCTATATCTTTCTGAAAGGCAACCAGCAACAATTATTTTTTTAAGATTTCCATTTAATTTATAATCACTTACTTCAAGTATTGCCTCTATTGATTCTTCCTTAGCATCTCCTATAAAAGCACAAGTATTTACAATAACAATATCAGCTGTGCTTAAATCTTCAACTAATTCAAATCCTTTTTTATTTATTAAATATCCTAGGATATTTTCACTATCTACTAAATTTTTACTGCAACCAAGGCTTATTAAACCTAATTTCATTCACTACCTCACTTAAATAATTAACCTTCTATTAATTTCTTTCTACTTAGGCTAATTTTTCCACCCTCAGTAGAAATAACTTTTACGTCAAAGACATCTCCTTCTTTTAAAACATCTTCAACATTTGCAACTCTTTCTTTAGAAATTTCAGAAACATGAAGAAGTCCTTCTTTTCCTGGTAAAATTTCCATAAATGCACCGAATTTTGCTATTTTAACAACTTTTCCAGTATAAACTTCTCCAACTTCAACATCTTTAGTGTGAACTTCTATCATTTTTACTGTTTTATTTAGTTGCTCAAGGTCATTACAGAATACAGATACTTTTCCATCATCTGTAATATCAACAGTTGCTCCTGTTTCCTCTATAATTTTCTTAATATTTTTACCAGCTGGTCCAATTAGAGCAGCTATTTTATCTGTATTAATTTGAAGTTGAACTATTCTTGGAGCATTTGGAGAAAGTTCTTGTCTTGGCTCTGGAATTGCTTCGTTCATAACTTCAAGAATTTCAAGTCTAGCTTTTAATGCTTGGTTAAGAGCTATTCTCATTATTTCTTCTGTGATACCTGTAATTTTTATATCCATTTGAAGTGCTGTTATTCCTGATTTAGTTCCAGCAACTTTAAAGTCCATATCTCCTAAATGGTCTTCAAGTCCCATTATATCAGTAAGAACAGTAAATTCTTCTCCTTCTTTAACAAGTCCCATTGCTATTCCTGCAACGTGTTCTTTAATAGGTACACCTGCGTCCATAAGAGCAAGAGAACCTCCACAAATTGATGCTTGAGAAGATGAACCATTTGATTCTGTAATATCAGAAACAACTCTTATTGTGTATGGGAATTCTTCTTCAGATGGAATTACATATGATAATGCTCTTTCAGCAAGAGAACCATGTCCTAACTCTCTTCTTCCAGGAGCTCCATTTCTTCCAATTTCTCCAACAGAATATGCTGGGAAGTTGTAGTGTAGATAGAATTTTTTATAATATTCTTCATCTAATGTATCTATTAATTGCTCATTTGCTTTTGAACCTAAAGTTGTAGTTACAAGAGCTTGAGTTTCTCCTCTTGTAAACATAGCTGAACCATGTGGCATTGGTAGAGTTCCAACTTCAGCATATAAAGGTCTTATCTCATCTATTTTTCTTCCGTCAACTCTATGTTTGTTAAATATTATAACTTCTCTTACAAGTCTTTTCATCATTTCTTCATAGTAAGAGTCAAATTCTGTCATAACATCTTCTGGAAGTTCTTCTTCAGTAAGCTCAGCAAAGTTTTCAGCAACAAATTTTTCTCTTAATTCGTCGTGAAGTGCATCAACTGCATCTTGTCTAGCTTGTTTTCCAGTTGTTAAAACTGCTTGTTTAAGTCTTTCCTCTCCATTTGTTTCTAAGAAATCTTTTACTAATGGATTTGGTTCTTCCTTAACAAATTCTATTTTTTCTTTTCCTATTAATTTTGTAAATTCCTCTTGGAAAGCACAAAGTTTTTTAATGTTTTCATGTGCAAACATAATAGCTTGAAGCATTGTTTCTTCGTCCATTTCAGCTGCTCCTGCCTCAACCATGTTTACAGCTTCTTTAGTTCCAGCAACTTTTAAGTTAAGTTCACTAGTTTCTAATTCTTCTGGTGTAGGGTTTAGTATAAACTCTCCATCTTTTCTTCCAACTACTACTCCTGCAACTGGTCCAAGAAATGGAATATCAGAAATCATAATAGCTGATGAAGCTCCAATTATTCCAAGATAGTCAGGTGTATTTTTTCCATCATATGAGAAAATAGTATTTACTATTTGAACCTCATAGTTAAATCCATCTGGAAACATTGGTCTTATTGGTCTATCTGTAAGTCTTGAAATAAGAGTTGCATCTATTCCAGGTCTTGCTTCTCTTTTGTTAAATCCTCCAGGGAATTTTCCTGCTGCATAGAATTTTTCAATGTAGTCAACTGTTAATGGGAAAAAGTCTATTCCAGGTCTTCCCTCTTTACTACGGTTTACTGTACATAGCATTACAGTATCTCCATATTGAATCATTACTGCACCATTTGATTGTCTTGCAAATTTACCAGTAGAAAGTGATAGTGTTCTTCCACCTATTTCTAACTCTAATCTTGTTTCATTAAACATTAATTAGTCCTCCTAAATTTTTAATTTTTTAAAAGATATTACAGAGTCTGGTAAATAATAAGGGAAAAATTATAAATGATTTTTTATGTTTTAATAATTTTAAAACCAATTATTTATATCCATAAAAATCTTTTGATTTGATAATTTTTCTCTTACTACTTACTCAAAAAATATAACTCCATAATAACCATATATCCCATTAAGTATAACATTTTTACATATAAAAATCAAAAATATTTCATTTTTTGTCCATTGTGTCCACAGGATTTTTGACAAAAATACAGTTTTTCTCTTTATTATGTATAATTTAAGTGTCCTAAGGGATAAATAAAAAATTTTTAAGGAGGTAGTAAAATGGCATTAACAGTTCAAGAAACAAAAGACATCATCACTGAGGTAGTTGCAAAATTAAAAAAATCTATTGAAAGAGAGGTAAGTTACAAGAAAGAGCTTGATGATGACAAAGCAGTTCTTACTTATGTTCAAAAACTTGTTGACAGTGGTGAATCTTTACCACCTGATTCAGCTTATGAATCTTTCACTGAATGGACAGAATCTATTAAGAAAGAGATTAAAGCTGGTGAAACTTCTATAAAAAGAATTGATGTTGAAAAAGCTGAAATTGTTGCACTTGAATATTACATTGCAAATGCTCAAAAAGAGGTAATTTAATACCTTAATTACAGGAGGTATAAATGAAAACAGAAAAGAAAATCTTTATTGTACGTCTTGTAGTATTCATTCTTAAGAAACTCGAAAGTTTTTATAGGGGCGAATAACAAAAAGCCTGTGAATATCACAGGCTTTTTTATTTAAAATGTAAAAGTAAGTTGCACTCTAAACTTATTTTTCTTAGTGATATTTGAAAAAGATACTCCAAGAAGTCTTATATCTTCTCTTTTTTCTATCTCATCAAAAAGTTCTTCTACAACTGAAAAAAGTTCTATTTTATTATCTGTTTTTTCATGTAAATTTTTACTTCTGCTAATAGTTGTAAAATCTTGGTATCTCACTTTTATCCCAATATTTTTACATACAAATTTACTTTCAACAAGCCTCTTATAACTTTTTTCAAACATAAGTGTGTAACCCCTTATGATCTCCTCATCTGTTTTAAGTGGCTCTCTATATGTTGTTTCATTTCCAATGGATAAATGTTTTCTATCTCTTGCAACAGGACTATCATCAAGCCCTCTACTATAAAAATATAAGAGTGAGCCCCTTGAAATTGAAAACATTGAAATAAGTTCTTGTATTGAAAATTTATAAACATCTTTTACCTTTGTTATCTTCTTTTTTTCTAAAAGTGTTCTAAACTTTTTACCCACTCCTGGAATAATTTTTATCTCCTTATCACTTATATAAGCTATAAACTCGTCTGAATTATTAAATATATGAAAACCATTTGGTTTATTAATATCACTTGCTATCTTTGCAGTAAGTTTATTATACCCTATTCCAACAGAGCAAGTTAGTCCCGTTTTTTTATAAATTCTTTCTTTAAATTTTTCTGCAAAATATTTTTTTGAAGGAAATTTTTTTATAACCTCTGTAACATCTAAAAAGCCCTCATCAAGAGCAATATACTCAACTTTATTTGTAACTTTTTCCACAAGAAAATGAATATACCTAGATTCATTTATATATTTATTTTTATCACATGGAACAACTATTAGATTTGGACATAGTATCCTAGCTTCTAGAACACTCATGGCTGAATGTACTCCATATTTTCTTGCTGGATAACTTGCAGTAGTAACAACTCCTCCACCTACAACTAAGGGTCTATTTTTTAATTGTGGGTTATCTCTTATTTCTACTGAAGCATAGAAGGCGTCCATATCATAGTGGAGTATTACTCTGTCTTTCATAAATATACCTCTTACAAAATTATCAATAAATATATTTATATATTATCATAATTTTTAGATAATTTGAATATTAATCTTTTATAAAAAATATCTTTTTCTCATTAGAATTTTCTTCTGAATATCTATACCCCTCTTCTGAAAACTCTTTTATTTTTTCTACATCTAAAATATTATTAATTGCCATATAGTTTAATAGCATTCCTCTTGCCTTTTTACCCTCTGTACTTATATTTTTTAAAGTTCCATTTACATTTTGTCTAAATTCAACATCAAGCACTTTAAATTTTTTATAATCTAAAAATTTTGAAAACTCTTTAGAGGCTAAGTTTATAAATACCTCATCTTTATATTTTTCTAAATAATTATTTATATCTTCTTGCCAAAATTTATAAAGGCTTTCATCTAAAAAACTAATTGTCATATCAAGGCGATATGGCTTAATTCTAGTGTTTGGTGAAAGGATACCATAAAGGGCTGAAAATATAAAAAGATTTTTATTTAAATAATCTATATTATTTTCAGTATATCTATCTGTTTCAAGTTGTCTAAAAGTAACCCCATCATAAAGAGAAAGTGCCTCACTACTTTCTAAATTGGAAAAATCTCTAATATTCTCGTAAGTTTTCTCTAAAAGCTCCCCTTTTAGTTTAAATAACTTTCCAATCTCCTCAACAGAAAATTCCTTTAATCTCTTTACAAGTATATCAGTCTTATCTAAAAATCTAATCTCTTTTGAGCTAGAAAAATTTATTTTCTTAAATTTCATTGTCTTACTTGGTGAAAAAACTATCTTCATAACAACCTCTTTCCATATATAAATATCTAAAATTGACATGAAGATTATATCATAATTTTATCTTAAAAAAAATAAAAGGGACTATTAGAAATTTGTAAAACTAAAATTTTATATATTTAAAAATATTTTTGTTAATTATGAAGTGAGTTGAACGTCAAAAATGATATGTTTGAGTGAAACGAGTTTATCATTTTTAGTGAAACGAACAAGATAAATAAAAAATATTTTTATGAAAGAAATTTTTCGTTTTACAATTTAAGAAATCTAATAGTCCCTTAATTTTATTTTTTTACATTAAAGATTAATGCTCTTTTCCACCAGCAGTTTTTATATCTGTTTCATAGTTTTTTATAGCTTTTACAGCTATTTCAAGAGCTTTTACTATTGTATTCAATTCCATAAATGGAGTTTCTTTTTTATCCATTACTTGTTGATTTATATATGGAACATGAATAAATCCACCTTTTGTATTAAGATTATTTTTACTAATATAATAAAGAAGTGAATACATTATATGGTTACATACATAAGTTCCAGCACTATTAGATACAGATGCAGGTATTTCAATTTTTTTTATCTCTTCTACCATAGCTTTTATTGGTAAATTTGAGAAATATGCATTTTCTCCATCTTCAAATATTGGTGTATCAACTGGTTGATATCCATCATTATCTGGAATTCTTCCATCGTCCATATTTATAGCAACTCTTTCAACTGTTATATCATATCTTCCACCAGCTTGTCCAACACAAAGAACAAAATCCGGTTTTTCTTTGTCTATATTTACAAATAATTTTTCATATGATTTTTTAAACACAGTAGGAATTTGTAATTTTACAATCTCCATTCCGTCAATATTTTCTGGTAATCTATTTACTGCTTCCCAAGCTGGATTTACTTTTTCTCCTCCAAATGGTTCAAATCCTGTAATTAATAGTTTCATATTTTTTCCTCCTATTTTTCTATATTTTTATATCACTAAAAAGCTAAAGTGTACATAAGTAGAATATGAATTGCAAGTAATATTATAGCTATTGGTGCTTGAGTTAATATTACCCCATTCTTATTTTTCATTTCAAGAATTGAGGCTGGAATTATATTAAAGTTTGCTGCCATTGGTGTCATAAGTGTTCCACAATATCCTGCTGTAATTCCTAAAGCTCCAACTATTGCTGGATTTGCCCCTAAATGAACAACAAATGGAATTCCAATTCCTGTTGTTATCACTGCAAAGGCTGCAAAAGCATTTCCCATTATCATAGTGAATAATGCCATAGCCACACAATATCCTACAACTCCAAAAAATCTACTATCTGCTGGGATAACACCTTTCATCATCTGAGCTATAACCTCTCCAACTCCAGCTGTTGAGAATAATACTCCCAAAGCTCCAAGAAGTTGTGGAAGAATTACATTTGGTCCCATTTGTTGTAATATTCTTGAAGAATCATAAGATATATATTTTGGATTTTCTTTTGTTGTTATTAATGTAAGAATTAAAGAAACTAAAGCTCCAAATCCAAGTCCTACAAGCCCACCTAATTTTGTAAATTGTGCAACTGAGAAAGCTACAACACCAATAGAAAGAGCTGGTATAAATATTTTATTTCCTATTTTCTCACTTTTTTCTTTTCTATATTCTTCACTACTATTTATTAAATTTCCTATTTTAATATTTTTAGTAACAGTTAGTATTCCTAAAACTACAAGTAATCCACCAACTACTGTTTTATTCATATATGGTCCTGCAATAAAAATTATCCCTGTTATTATCCAAAATAAAGCTGAACCAAATCTTTTTGGATTATTCTTATCTACTAAATTATAAATTCCTGTTGAAATTAAAATTATTCCAGAAACTACATACATTATCTCAAATATTATTTTGCTCACATCCATCATACTACTCACCTTTTCCCATTTGTTTTGCTATTTTTTTATCAAAGATAAAGTTTCTTAATCCAACCAAAACAATAACTATAATAGCCATTGGAATACTAGCCTTTGCAATATCATAAGCATCTACATTTACCCCTGCCCCTTTCATTGTTCCAAGAATAAGTAATACTCCTGGTGAAGCTATAAATATATTTTGCCCATAGAAATTTCCAAAGTTTTCCATACTGTTTGCTAATCCTTTCAATTCTTCATCTAGCTTTTTATCTAATTCCTTATCTTTCTCACTAGCTCCCTTTGCCATTGGATAGATAATAGGTCTTATTATTTGAACATGCCCTCCTAAACTAATTGACATAGCTGCAAGAACTGCTCTAATAACTAAATAAAGTGATAAAACTTTTCCTGTTGTTGCCCCTTTTAATGCTCTTATACATTTTCCAGCTCTTTCTCTTAGTCCATTTCTCTCTAAAATTCCTATTGTTGGTAATGTTAAAAGTAAAAGAGTTACATATCTATTTTCTACAAAAGAATTTCCTAAAATATTTAATACTTCTGTAATATCCATAGATGATGCTAAACCTGTTACCAATCCAGCTATTAAAACTACTGCAATAGTATCAAGTTTCAAAGTAAACCCAATCAAAATTAATAAAATACCTACTAGCTTAATCATATTCTCTCTCCTTACATAAAAATTTTTATTACAAATTTAATTGTTTGCTTTGTTATTTATTTTTATATAAAAAACCAGCTCTATTTTTTATAAACTAAAGCTGGTTTTAAAATCTAATTTTTAATATATTAAAAAAATAAATTTAGAACTATCCTAGATTTATAGAAAAATAAAAATATTTAATTTAATATCTCTTTTTCCCCTTAGTGATAGTTTCATAATTTTCTCCTTTTTTAATTACTCTTTTTTTGTTGTATTTATTATATATATTTCTATATTAAATGTCAATAGTATTTAATATTTTACTTAATCTTCTATTCGTTCAATTTTAAAAATATTTAATGTATCTACATCTGGACAAGAAAACATTGCAATTCCTTTTTCTTGATTTGGAATTTCTCCACCATATCTTAAAATATCAATATATGGAAATGCCACATGCATAGCCATTGGACAAAGATTTCCCCTTTCAGTATCAAAATCAAATGTATCTCCTATTTTATGTCCTCTGTGACAACCAACTTCCCCTTTTCTTCCTACAAGTGTTATTTTTATTTTGGGTCTTTTCATTCTTCAATTACCCCCATGTATATTTCTAATGGAATTCCCTTATATCTATCTACATTATCTTTATTTTGTAATATCATCTTTTCAACTACACTCATAGCTTTTTCAATAGATGTAACTAAATCATTATTATTCATTATCTTTCCTATAAAAACAGATGAGAAAATATCTCCTGTTCCTGGAAATCTAATTGGAATTTCTTCAAATGGTATTGTAAAATATTCATTTTTCTTATGGTCATACCCTGCAACCACATGCTTTTTATTTTCTAAAATTGCACTTGTTACAACAATCGACTTAGCTCCTAACTTTCTTAATTTATCTATCATTTTATAAAGTTCCTCTTTTGTTGTTCCCTCTTCTTTATATGAAATACCTGTTAAATAACTAGCTTCTGTATAGTTGGGAACAATATAATCAGCAACTGATATTAATCTTTGCATTAATTTTACTGTTTCATCTCCTATTCCATTATAAAGTTTTCCATCATCTCCCATAATTGGATCAACAAAAATAAGAGTTCCTTTTTCTGCCTTTTTAGCACAAAAATCTATTATTAACTCTGTTTGAGTTTTTGAAACAATAAAACCTGTTGATATAGCATCAAACTCAAAACCTAGTTCATTCCAAACATTTATTGTATTTTTCATATAATCTGTTGTTTCTAAAATATCAAATTTTCCATAATCAAGAGTATTTGATACAAGTGCTGTTGGAAGATTAAAAACTTCATACTTCATATGTGAAAGAATTGGTATCATAGCAGAAAGTGCAACCTTTCCATATCCTGCTATATCATTTACTAAAAGAACTTTTTTGCTCATGTAGTACCTCCTATTTAATAAGTTTATTGTTTAAAGCCCCTTTTGCTAAGTATAGCCCAAGATATTCAAATTTTCAAAAAAATTTTATTAAAAATATTCTATTTTATAACATCTTTAATGATTTATTATCAACTTTGCATTTTTCTTTTTTCATTTCTTATGAAAATATATACAAAATATGAAAAATATATTATAATTAAACATCTTAAAATTATTATATGGAGGGATAAAATTGAAATTAACACTTAGGGAAAAAGAAAAACTTCTTATAGTAGTTGCTGCTGAAGTGGCTAGAAGAAGAAAAAATAAAGGATTAAAACTAAATTATCCTGAGGCAATAGCACTTATAACTGACGAACTTATGGAAGGTGCTAGAGAGGGAAAAAGTGTTGAAGAACTAATGAGTTTTGGAAGAACTATTCTTACAAGAGATGATGTTATGGAGGGAGTTCCTGAAATGATAGAAACTGTACAAGTTGAGGCAACTTTCCCAGATGGAACAAAACTTGTCAGTGTTAAAGACCCTATTGAATAGGAAAAGGAGAGAGAAATGATACCAGGACAATATATTTTAAGAAAAGATAAGATAGTTTGCAACGAGTCAAAAGATGCAATTACATTAAGAGTTATAAACAAAGGGGACAGAGCTATTCAAATAGGTTCTCACTTTCATTTTTATGAAGTAAACCCTATACTAGAATTTGATAGACAAAAAGCATATGGAAAAAGACTTGATATTCCTGCTGGAACTGCAGTGAGATTTGAGCCAGGAGATGAGAAAGAGATAAGACTTATAGATATTTCTGGAAATAGAAAAGTGTACGGATTAAACGATAAAATTAATGGAAAGTTAGACTAGGGGGAGAAAATGAGTTTTGAAATAGGAAGAAAACAATATGCTTCTATGTATGGTCCAACTACTGGAGATAGTATAAGACTTGCAGATACGGAGCTTTTTATTAGAATAGAAAAAGATTTTACTACTTATGGAGAAGAATGTAAATTTGGTGGAGGAAAATCTTTAAGAGCTGGAATGGGACTTAACCCTGTTGAGATGAGAGATAATGAAAAAGTTGTTGATACAATAATTACAAATGCAATTATCCTTGACTACACTGGAATTTATAAGGCTGACATCGGTATTAAAAATGGAAAAATAAAGTTTATTGGAAAAGGTGGAAATCCAGATATGATGGATAATGTAGACTTTATTGTTTCTGCTAGTACAGAGGTTATAGCTGGAGAGGGAACTATTGTTACTGCTGGTGGAATTGATACTCACGTTCACTACATAACACCTGAAATTGTTGATACTGCTTTAAGTGGTGGACTTACTACCCTTATAGGTGGAGGAACAGGACCAGCTGAGGGAACAAAGGCTGTTACTACAACTCCGGGAGCTTGGCACATTCACAGAATGCTTGAGTCTGCAGAGGGATTCCCTATAAACTTTGGTTTCTTTGGAAAAGGAAGTGGAGCTGTAAAAGGACCTAATGAAGAACAGATAGAGGCTGGAGCTATTGGTTTAAAAGTTCACGAGGACTGGGGAGCTACTAGGTCAGCTATTGACAATGCATTAAAATGTGCTGATGAATATGATGTTCAAGTGGCTTTACACTCTGACACATTAAATGAATTTGGATTTGTTGAAGATACAATTGATGCTATTAAAGATAGAGTTATTCACACATTCCACACTGAAGGTGCTGGTGGAGGACATGCTCCTGATATTGTAAGAATGGCTTCATTTAATAATGTTTTACCAGCTTCAACTAACCCAACAAAACCTTTCACTGTTAACACTATTGCTGAACACTTAGATATGCTTATGGTTTGTCATCACCTTGACCCAAAAGTTCCTGAAGATTTAGCTTTTGCTGATTCAAGAATAAGAGAGCAAACAATAGCTGCAGAAGATATTCTTCAAGATATGGGAGCTTTAAGTATTATGAGTTCTGATGCTCTTGCAATGGGAAGAATTGGAGAGGTTGTTATGAGAACATGGCAAACAGCTCACAAAATGAAATTACAAAGAGGAATTTTAGAGGGAGATGAGGAATATTCTGATAACAACAGAGCAAAAAGATATATTGCAAAATATACTATAAACCCTGCTCTTGCTCACGGAATTTCTGAATATGTTGGTTCTATTGAAGTGGGAAAATTTGCTGACCTTGTTATATGGGAGCCTGCTTTCTTTGGTGTAAAACCAAAAATGGTTGTTAAATGTGGAATGATTGCTCAAGCAGTTGTTGGAGATTCAAATGCTACAATTCCAACTCCTGAACCAATGATGATGAGAACTCAATTTGGTGGATATGGAAAAGCAACTCAAAGCACATCAATAACTTTTGTTTCAACTTATGCATATGAAAATGGTATAAAAGAAAAGTTAGGATTAAACAAAATTGTTTTACCTGTTAGAGGGCATAGAACTTTAACTAAAAAAGATATGAAATTAAATAATGTAACTCCTAATATTACAGTTGACCCACAAACTTATGATGTTAGAGTAAATGGTGAACTAATAACTTGTGAGCCTTTAAAAGAATTACCAATGGCTCAAAGATATTTCTTATTCTAAGATATAATTTAAGGAGATAAAATGATATTTGATAAAATTTTAGGAAATATAAAAGATATGTGTCATCATGAGCATGAACACGAGCATACTCACAGCCATGATGAACACCACATTCATATAGAAAAGATTTTTTTAGAAAGTGATGAACTTTTAAAAAGAGTTTTAAGAGTTGTGTCAGATCATGGAAATGAATATGGAATTTCTCTACCAAAGGGAAGTGAAATGAAAGATGGGGACATTCTTTTTAATGATGGGCATAATATAATTATCGTTTCTGTAAAAGAAGATGATGTTATAGTTATCTCTCCAAGAGATATAAATGAGATGGGAGAGATTGCACACAACTTAGGAAACAAACATCTTCCTGTTCAAATAGAAGATGGAAAAATAATAATTCAATATGATTATCTTGTTGAGAAATTTTTACAGGATAACAATATAATTTTTGAAAGAAAAAATTTAAAATTAAAACAAGGTTTTAGACATGTTGACCACAGCCATTAATATGAAATTATTAAGTATTATGCAGATTTGTGATTCAAATTTTCCCGTAGGTTCTTTCAACCACTCTTTTGGTATGGAAACATACCTTAGAGATGGGGTTATTACAGACAGTGAAACTTTAAAATCATGGCTACTTTCATTTTTAAAATATCAATTTATATATAATGATGGATTTGCAATGAAAATTGTGTATGAGGCATTAGATAAAAATGATACTGATAAAATATGGGAGATTGATAGAAAGATAACTGTTCAGACAGGGGCAAAGGAAACAAGAGATGGGGCAAAGCTTGTGGGACAAAGAATGATAAAAACTTATCTTGAGCTTTATGATATTCCTCTTTTAAAGGAGTATGAGAAAAGAGTGAGAAAAAAATTATCCTTTGGACACCCAAGCATAGCAACTGCAATTTTAATGCATCATTTAGAAATTTCTATGAAAGAGAGCATAATCTACTATATGTATAGCTCTATTTCTACACTTATTCAAAATGGTGTGAGGGCTATCCCTCTAGGGCAAAAAGATGGACTTTTACTTATGAAATATTTTTTCCCTATATTTGAAAATCTTGTTGAAAAAATAGATAATCTTTCAGAAGATGATTTTGGACTTACTGTTCCAGCTATTGAAATTTCACAAATAAACCATGAAGAACTTACATTTAGGCTTTTCATGTCGTAAATTTAGGAGGTATAAATGGAGCCAATCGTAATTGGAGTTGGTGGACCTGTTGGTTCTGGAAAAACTCTACTTATAGAAAGAGTTACTAGAATGATGGCAAATGATTATAAGATTGCCGTTATAACTAACGATATATATACAAAAGAAGATGCTATGTTTATGGTAAAAAATTCTGTTTTACCTGAAGATAGAATTATAGGTGTTGAAACTGGTGGTTGTCCTCACACAGCTATTAGAGAAGATGCCTCAATGAACTTTGCTGCTATTGATGAATTAAAAAATAGATTTGATGATTTAGATATTATCTTCCTTGAAAGTGGTGGGGACAATCTTGCTGCTACTTTCAGTCCTGACTTAGTTGATTTTTCAATCTATATAATTGACGTGGCTCAAGGGGAGAAAATTCCTAGAAAAGCTGGACAAGGAATGATTAAAAGTGATATGTTTGTAATAAATAAAATTGACTTAGCTCCATATGTTGGTGCTAATCTTGATGTAATGAGAGAGGATACAAAAGTTTTCAGAAAAGAGAAAAGCTTTATATTCACAAACCTAAAAACTGACGAGGGAGTTAATAAGGTTATTGATTGGATAAAATCTTATTGTCTTTTAGAGGGGCTTAAGTAGATGAAAGAAAAAATCACAATAGATGATTTGAAAAAAAATAATCTGGCTGGTTACACTGAGATTGTTTTAAAAAAATTACCTCATAAAACATCTGGTAAAAAAACTTATACAGTGGGGAATGCAAAACTTTCCCCAGCTGTTTACCTTGATGATAATGGTGTCCCTTGTTACTACCTTATTCAATTAGGTGGTGGATATATTGAGGGAGAATATTATGAAACTGATATTTTACTTGAAGAAAATTCTCAAGCAATTTTGAGTACTCAAGCATCTAATAAGGTGTATAAAAGTGAAAATGGTATTCCCTCAAAACAATATACAAAGATAAGGCTTGAAAAAAATTCTGTGCTTGAATTTGTAAACGATAGTGTTATCCTTTATAAAGATGCTGTGTATCATCAGAAAACTGATATTTACCTTGAAGAAAATTCAACTCTTATCTACTCTGATGGTATTACTGCTGGTTGGTCTCCTGACGGAAAGTTATTTCAATATAGTGAGGCTAGAATAAAAACTGATATATATTTAGAAAATGAACTTATATATCTTGATAATCTTAAAATAACTCCAAAAGATTACGAGGTGCAGAGCCTGGGTATTCTTGAGGAGTATAAAAACTTTGGAACTATGGTTGTTATTGATAAAAGAATTAATAAGGAGCTTGTGGCTACTCTTAGAAAGGTGGCTAAAGAAAGTAGTTCTGATGTTAAGTTTGGTATTTCTTTACTTGAAAAAAATGGTTTTATAGTGAGGGTTTTAGGACACCTTACTCAAGATATTCAGAAAACTATGATGTCTATTCATAACTATTTGAGAAAAGAGTTTTTTGAATTTGATGAACTGGATTTAAGAAAATATTAATAGAAAAAGGACTAAGTACTAGTCCTTTTTTATAATTATCTTTTATATTTTATTGATTTTTTTTACATAACAATATTTATTCCTAAAAGTAAAATTAAAATATTAATAATTAAATTAAATATTTTAATATAATTTTCTTTTAAATTTAAAGAAATATTTATATATTTTACAATAATAGAAAAAATACTCAAAGCAATAAATATTCCTGTAGACATAAAAAGCATCAAACAAAAAAAAGGAATATTTTTATTTAATGTATATCCCAAAAGAAGTATACTCAAAACACCTGAACAAGGAAAAAATACTCCTACAATGAAATAAGAATTGTGAATAAATCTTATTTTATCTTCTAAAAATAAATTGAAAAATGATAATAATATTAAAGTTATTCCATATATATTTTGAGTTATCAAATCTAAAATTTGCAGTTGTGAAATTGCTTTAATAAAAAATATAGCAATAAAATAACTAATGATTCCTTGAATATATGCTATAAGAGCTGATACTACTATTAATTTAGAAATTTTATACTTTAAACTAAGTTTAAATATATATGTTTTCCCATGTCCTGGAGAAAATGAATGAACTAAACCATATAGAAATGTAAACATTAAATAATATGATATATTTTGTTTTTTTAAGAAAAATGAAATATATTTCATAATAGATAAATTTATTCTTTGTAAACTTAAATACATATTTTTATGAAAAGTAATAATTAATAATAATATTAAAATTAGTATCAAATAATATATCCTTTTATTTTTCATTTATAGTTACCTCAAATTCTTTAGGATAAATCATATCATAATAATATGCTTTCTTTTTATTTTCTTTAAAATTTGTTGTAAGATTTAAATTGGTACTATTT
>JAHHTB010000149.1 GCA_020024855.1 Fusobacterium sp. | reverse complement strand
TATATTAGGGATAATAATTGCTTCTTTAATACAACTGATATTAAATATTTAATAAAAAAAAGTAGTTATTTTAATTTAAATAACTACTTTTTATTTTTTAAATGTTGTTGCATTAGTTTAAAAGCTAAATCAGCATTCCTTTCTTTTAATGCTAAATATATATATGTATGTGTTGACTGTCTGTTTCCTTTTGTTAGTTTTTTTAGAAAAACTTCAGGAATATAACTTTTTTCAATAGATTGAATAACTACAGGAATTAGTCTTTCAATAATAGGATTCTTACTTAAAGTACATAAAAGTGTATGAAATGAAATATCAAGTTTATAAAATTTAAAAATCATTTTTTCAGAAGGTATTGAATTGAGAATTTCTTTATCTAATTTTTCCATTTCTTTAGCAATTTTTCCAATTTTTTCTATTTCTATATCAGTGGCTCTCTCTACTACTAATTTACATATAGCAGGTTCAAAAATTTCTCTTGTTTCATATAGATAATCATTTATATTTATAATATTAAGAAAATTAAAACCTAAAGGATCTTCACATATTCCAGGAATATTACAAACAAAAGTTCCCTTTCCTCTGCGTATTTCTAAAACTCCTTTTGAAATTAAAATTTTAATAGCTTCTCTTATAGTACTTCTACTAACACTAAACTTTTCTATTAGTAATTGTTCACTTGGGATTTTTTGTTTTGGTATTAATTTTTTATCTATTATATCTTGTTCTATAGCTTTTGCTATTTCTTTAGCTAAAGTTTGTGACATTGATATTTCTCCTTTTGCTTAAATTATATTAAGTAAAGTATAGTATAATTTTATAAAAAAATCAAATATATAAAATCTAATTATATAAATAAAATATAAAAAAATGAATTAAAATAATTTTAAAAATACTAAAATAAAACAAAAAATATAAAAATAAAGTTGACAAATTGAAATAAATGTAGTAAATTTTCTTCAACAAAGAGGTATGACGTCTTATCACTAAAAAATAAGGAGAGATTTGGAAATGAGCGATATTATTTATGTATTACTTACAGCTATTGTAATAGTTATAGCAGCTTTAATGATAGTAAGAAAAACAGATTCAAAATTAGTTTTCTTTTTTATCGGAACTTGTTCACTGTTATTAATTACTTTAATAACTAAACAATCAATTTTAGGAAAAAGTACAACAGGGAATATTTATATTGATGTAATAGATATTATAAGATTAAAGTTTATTGATACTGTAAAAGGTACTGGAATGAGATTAATGGTTATAGCTGGTTATGTAATGCTTATGAACCATATGAAAGCTTCAAATGTATTAGCGGCAGCAGCAGGAAAAGTACTAGTTAAATTAAAAAGTCCATATATGATTTTAGGTGGAGTATTTATTGTTGGTTCGATATTAAAAATATTTATAACAAGTCAAATTTCTTTAGGATTACTTTTTATGGCAACTATTTTTCCAATATTAATACAATTAGGAGTTAGTAGAGTAAGTGCAGCAGCAGTATTAATTACAATAGGTATGCTTGATATGGGACCAAATGATAGTTCAGCTATATTTGGTGCAACAGAAATATTAAAAGTATCTCCTATGGAATATTTTTTACAGTTTGAGAGTAAAGTAGGATTTATAATTATATTATTTATGGCAGTATTCTATAGCTTTTATTTTAAATATTTAGATAAAAAGGAGTATGGTAATACTATAGTCAATGCTAGTGAAATACAAGAATTTTCACCTAGAGATTTTGGAGTACCTTTATTTTATGGAATTTTTCCTATAATCCCTTTAGTAATTGTTGTTTTAGGAAGTTTTCAACATAGTATAAAATTAGATATAATAACAGCAAATTTAATAGGATTTTTTATAGTATTTATTTGTGATTTAATAGTCACAAAAAGTGTTAAAAGAATAGGTGAAAATTTAAAGAAAGTTTTTGAGTGGATGGGACAATATTTTACGAATATTGTTGTAATTATTGTTGCTGCTGGAATATTTGCAGAAGCAATAAAGCAATTAAAAGGAATAACGATTTTAGCTAATTGGTGTTCAAAATTGACAGGTGCTACTCTTATAGCAATATTAATGTTAAGTATAATTATATTTGGAACAGCAATCCTTACAGGAAGTGGTAATGCTCCATGGTATGCATTTAGTCCACTTACTCCAGATATTGCGACAGTTTTAGGAACTCATACAGCTGCTTTTGCAGTACCAATGCATTTAGCAAGTGGATTAGGGCGTTGTATATCTCCATTTTGTGGTGGAGTTATAGCAATAAGTGGTGTAGCAGAAGTAGAAATAAAAGATGTAATAAAAAGAAATATGCTTCCCATGATAGTTGCATACATAATAAATATATTAGCATCATATATAATTTTTGCATAAAAAAATAATAAAAAGGTGATAAAATGAGACATAATTTTGATGAAATAATTAATAGAAGAGAATCAGAATGTAAAAAATATGAGAAAGAAGTTTATTCAAAAGATATTATTCCTATGTGGATAGCAGATACAGATTTTGCAGTTCCTAATGAAATATCAGAGGCAATTATAAAAAGAGCTAAGCACCCTTGTTTTGGATATCCTGTAGAAGGAAAAATTTTTGAAGAAGCTACTAAGCGTTGGGAAAAAGTTCGCTTTAATTGGGATATAGAAACAGAATGGGTTAAATATGCTAATGGAGTTTTACCATTTTTAATGTATGCTATACGTGCGTTTTCATATCCTGGTGATGAAGTAATTATTCAGCCACCAGTGTATCCACCATTTTCAGCTATAGTAAAAAATAATGGAAGACAACTAGTAACTAATCCTTTATATCAAGATGAAAATGGAAAATATCAAATAAACTTTGAAGATTTAGAAAAAAAATTATCAAGTCCTAGAGCAAAGATATTATTTTTATCAAATCCACATAATCCAGCAATGCGTTGTTTTACATTAGAAGAATTGACAAAAATAGGAAATTTATGTTTAAAGTATAATGTTATAGTTATATCGGATGAGATTCATTGTGATTTGGTTTATAAAGGTTATAAGCATATTCCATTTGGTTCAATAAATGAAAAGTTTGCAAATAATAGTATGGTTCTTATTAATCCAAGTAAAACATTTAATATTGCAGGATTTAGAACAGGAGCTGCAATTATTCCTAATAAGGAAATGCGTGAAAACATTCAAATTACAATAGTAAATAATAAAAACTATGGTAGAACAATTTTTGGTGTACTAACATATGTAACTGCTTATACAAAATGTGATTATTATGCAGATGAATTAATGGAATATTTACAAGAAAATCGTGATTATTTATTAAATTTTATAAAAAATAATATTCCAAAAATAAAAGTAACAGAACCAGAAGCAACATACTTAATATGGCTTGATTTTAAAGCGTTAAATATGGAACAAGAAGAACTTAAAAAATTTATACTTGAAAAAGCTAAATTAGCTTTAAATGATGGAAGTACATTTGGAATAGAAGGAAAAGGATTTATGCGTTTAAATATTGCTTGTCCTAAAGCAGTATTGATAGAAGCTCTTAATCGTTTAAAAATGGCAATAGATTCTTTATAAAGAATATGAAGGGGCTGTTGCAAATTAATGATTTTTAATCATTAATTTGCTCAGCTCTTTATTTAAATAAAAAAATGAAAGGAGAATAAATTAAATATGAAGTTAAAGATAGATATTAATATTGTATTTATACCTCTTATAATGATTTTAATCTGGATTTCTTCTTTAAATATAAGAGCAATCAACTCATCTAATTTATCAAATAATTTTTCTATTATTTCAGGAAATAGTGGTGGAACATATTATTATATTGCAGCTGGACAGTCAAAAATAATAAGTGAAGAAACAGGATTAAATATATTAACTCAATCCTCTAGTGGTTCTCCTATTGAAAATTTATCTTTGGTTGCAGATAGTTCTCAAAACTTAGCTATAGTTACCATAGATGGTTATTATTTTGGAAAAAATGGAGAAAAGAATAGAGGTTTTAATAATAAAATAGATAATATAGAAGTATTACAAATAGGTCACAAAGCTTATTTATATGCTTTAACAATGGAAAAAAATGGAATAAAAACTTTTAAAAATATAGAAGGTTTAAATATAGGTGTTCCTCCTATAGGAAGTTCAACTTATTATATGGCTCTAGCGATTTTAGAAGCTTATGGCTATAAAGAAAAAAATATTAATATAATACCTTTATCTTCTCAAGAACAATCAGAAGCTCTGAAAGATGGAGAAATAGATGTTGCTTTTATTGCGGGAGGATTATCTCAATCAACAGTTATGGATTTAGATTTTTCAAATAAAATAAAATTTTTATCACTTGAAAAAGAAATTCAGAAAAAATTAGATAAAGAATATCCTTATTGGGAAAGTAGTATAATTCCTCAAAATACATATAAGAATTTAAATGAAGATATCTACTGTTTATCAGTAAATACAATGCTTGTATGTAATAAAGATATAGATAAAAAAATTTCTTATGATATAACTAAAGCTCTTAATGAAAATACAGGAAAATTAGGTAATATACATATAAGTGGATATGAGTGGAGTAAAGAAAAT
>JAHHTB010000148.1 GCA_020024855.1 Fusobacterium sp. | reverse complement strand
CTAGAAAGAATAATAAATGAGGGAAGCGGAGGATTAATTTGCATAATATTGTAAATAAAGTTACAAATTAGAAGCGTTTTGAAAATTTGACATTCATTAAAGAGGAGCTATGTTAGCTCCTCTATTAATAATAGTAAGATTTAATAAAAAATAAAAGATAAGACTAGATTTATTTTAAAAAAGTAGTATAATAATAATTGTAGTTAATACAAAAACTATTGGGGGAATTTTTAATGAAAAAACGGAAAAGAGAGTTAGAAAGAAAAAGAGAGGAGTTAGCAAGACTTCAGTTACACGGAGTAACAGATGTTTTCATGGAGTTAACTGATCATGAAGCTCAAATTCTTAAGAAAGAATTTGAGGTTCTAGCTTGGATAATTTCTGTAACTCCAAAGGCAATTTTAGATGAAAAAAGGGAAATATTTTTGCGGACAATTAACTCTGCCTTCGAAGAAGGAAAAGAACAAATTGAATTTAGAGGTTTAAGTAAAAAACAAATTAAAATTTTAGAGGAGATTAACGTGAATTTCATTGTAAAAAAATACCGGATACAACTAAATCTGGGAAAACCCGAACAGTGAGGACTAAAAATGTCCTCATTTTTTTTAAAAATAATTTTGTAAAAAATAGTCACTCGAATATATGGTCATAGTTATTGTATAAAACATTAAATTATGATATTCTTATAGAGAATAAAATAGACAATATTAAGATAAGGAAAATAAAATAAATGAAAAAAGAAAAATTTGAGATTTATGAGAGTAGAGATTATAAAAATATAAAAGAAGTAGTAGAAAATGCATTTAAGAATTATCCAAACAATGTAGCATTTAAACTTAAAGAAAAAAAGAATAACAATGTAACATATAAAGAAATAACATATAAAGAATTTGAACAAGATATAAACTCTTTAGGAACTAAACTAATAAATATGGGGCTAAAGGATAAAAGAATAGCCATAATAGGAAAAAACAGATACGAATGGATATTATCATATCTATCAACACTAAATGGTACAGGAATAGTAGTACCATTAGATAAAGGATTACCAGAAGAAGAAACTAAATTATCTTTAAATAGGAGCAGTTCGGATTGTGTAATATTTTGTAAAGAATATTTAGAGAGTATGAAAAAATTTAAACAAAATAAATCAGTAAAAGTAACAAAATTTATATGTATGGATCAAATAACTGATGAAGATAAAAAAGAAGGTTTCTTTTATTTAGGAGACTTAATTGAAGAAGGTAGAAAATTACTTGAGGCTGGAAATAAAGAATTTGTTGATGCTAAAATAGATAATGAGAAAATGAGTATTATATTATTTACATCAGGAACAACGTCAAAATCAAAAGCAGTAATGCTATCACATAAAAATATAGCTTCAAACATTGCAGCTATGAATAAAGTAGAAAAATTTTATGATTCAGATGTTAATATGGCATTTTTACCATTTCACCATACTTTTGGAAGTACTGGAATATTGATATTTTTGAATAATGGTTGTACAAACGTATTTTGTGATGGTATAAGACATATTCAAGAAAATCTAAAAGAATATAAAGTATCAATATTTGTATGTGTCCCTCTTTTAATAGAATCAATGCATAAGAAAATTATAAAGGCAATAGAAAAACAAGGAAAAACAAAACTTATAAAAATTGCAGTTGCAATTAGTAACTTCTTATTAAAATTTGGAATAGATATAAGAAGAAGGTTGTTTAAAGATATAATAGATAATTTAGGAGGAAAATTAAGAACAGTAATAAGTGGAGCATCTAAAATAGATTCAAAAGTTGCTAAAGCATTTAATGAATTTGGAATACTAACAATTCAAGGATATGGATTGACAGAAACATCACCAGTATTATCAGCAGAAAATGAAAATTGTATAAGATATGGTTCTATTGGATATCCAATGCCGGGAGTTGAATTAAAAATAGATAACCCAAATGAACAGGGAATAGGAGAATTAATTGCAAAAGGTCCAAATGTAATGTTAGGATACTATGAAAATGAGGAAGCGACAAATGAAGTACTAAAAGACGGATGGTTTTATACAGGTGATTTAGCAAGAAAAGATAAAGATGGATATTTCTTTATTACAGGAAGAAAGAAAAATGTTATTGTTTTAAAAAATGGAAAAAATATATATCCAGAAGAATTAGAAATATTAATTTCAAAGTTACCATATGTTGAAGAAAGTATGGTATTTGGATATCCAAAAGAAGACGATTTAATAGTATCAGTAAAAATAGTTTACAATAAAGACTACGTAAAAGAAAACTTTAATAATTTAAACAATGAAGAATTAAAAGAAAAAATTTGGGAAGATATTAAAGAAATAAATAAAGGATTAACAAACTATAAACACATGAAAAAACTAATAATATCAGATGAGCCAATGATAAAAACAACAACAGCTAAGATTAAAAGATATGAAGAAATAGAGAAAATATTAAAAGAAGAAAATTAAATCTTAAAGTTTTAAGTATTTTAAAATTGAAAGGAAATTTTAATGAAAAGAACAAAATTAGCAGATAGAGTTTTGCCACAATATACAAAAGGCGAAGAAATTTTTAATATGGTTTCTCATATAGTAGGAGGAGCCTTCGGAATAGTAGCAACAATACTATGTATAGTTTTTGCAAGCATACATCATAATGTATATGGAATTGTTTCAGGAAGCATATATGGGTTTACTATGATTGTATTATATACTATGTCTAGTATATACCATGGGTTACATAGAAATAAAGCAAAAAAAGTATTCCAAGTACTGGATCATTGTACAATATTTTTACTAATAGCAGGTTCATATACTCCATTTACACTTTGTACATTTAGAGAATATAGTTCAACATTAGGATGGACTTTATTTGGAATAATATGGTCTATGGCAATATTAGGAATAGTATTAAACGCAATAGATTTAAAGAAGTATAGAGTATTTTCAATGGTTTGCTATTTATTAATGGGATGGTGTATAGTAGTTAAATTTCCACTATTATTACAATTAATAGGAAATGTAGGAACGGCACTATTAGTTTTAGGAGGAATTTCTTATACAATAGGAGCTATATTATATGGAATAGGAAAAAAACATAAATATGTACATTCTATATTTCACTTGTTTATAGTATTAGCAAGTGTATTACAGTTTTTCACAATATTGTTATATGTTATGTAAAAATAAAAAGATAATTTTGAAATAATAGTAAATGCTATTATTTCATTTTTTTATATGTTATAATTTTATTAAATGGGGGAAAATATGAAAAAAATATACATAATACAAATGCATTCTGGAACAATACCAGCAAAACTAGTTAGAATATTTACTGGCTATAAATACAGCCATGTATCGTTATCTCTTAATAAAGATTGTGATAAAACTTATAGTTTCGGAAGAATAAAAGTAAATAATCCTTTTAATGGCGGATTTTCGATAGAGCATAAAAATGGTCCATTTTTCACTAAATTCAATAAAACTATTTGTAGAATTTTTGAACTAGAAGTTACAGAAGAAAAATATGAGAATATAAAAAATATCATTGATGATATGGAAAAAAATAGAGAAAAATACAAATATGATTATCTAGGGATTTTTTTAAGATTTTTAAGAATTCCAATTTCTTTAAAAAACAAATATGTTTGTAGTAATTTTTTAGCAGAAGTTTTAGAAAAAGCAAATATATATAAATTTAATAAAAAAGCATGTTTTATAAAGCCTAAGGATTTTGAGGATATAAAAGAACTAAAAGAAATATATGAGGGAAGTTATATTAACTATTCTGAAATAAATTAAAAAGTAGTTAAAACTATTTATTCATGCCTAAAATGTTTACATAATTGACTTTTGCTTACAAATATGGTAAAATATAAATATAAGTTTTATAAAGTTCTTCCTTTAGACACTTTAATAAGACAAATAAAAAGAAATTTGGAGGAATAAAAATGAAAACTGTTTTCTGGATTAGCGATGACTATATGCCGTCACGGGCGATAGTCGATCTGATGGGAATTGTAGATAATGAACTTACCCTTAATCAGATTATTTCGACGACTGTAAGAAGCGTAGAGGACCTCGAAAACGTTTTGCGGGAAGAATGCGATATTATTGCATTTAAAACTATGCCAGCAGAGATTGTAGAGGAACTCATGAATCCCAATAACAAGTTCTCCGACAAAAGAGTTATCAGAGCAATTGGCAAAGAAAAATATCTTCCGGAGAACGAGAAGGGTGAAAATCCTTGCGTATTTATCTATGACCATTGGGAAACGATTAAATAATGTCCGATCCTAAATAAAATCCAGGAGATTATACCACAGAAGCTGCAATGCAGCTTCTGTGGTCTTTATTTTAAAGAACAACTTTAATACACCTAGAATAATTAAAATATCTTGCAATAGCGGAAGAATTTAAAATTTCACTAAAAACAGTATAATAAAAAATACAATATAATAAGATAAAAAATAATAATTACAGTATTTTAAAAAAATACTACACAAAAAAGCTTTTATATGTTATAATATAAAAGTATTTAAATAAAAGATAAAGGAGGAATTAGGCATGTCAGGACATTCAAAATGGCATAATATTCAAGCTA
>JAHHTB010000147.1 GCA_020024855.1 Fusobacterium sp. | reverse complement strand
TTTTTACCTCTCCTCTATTTTGTAAAAGAATATCTAAATCTTTATCATTAAAAGTAAGTTCTTTTCCTTCTGCTATATCTTTTTTTAAACTTCCATAAACTTCATCTGTTGACACCTGTAAATATTTTTTATTATCTTTGTAAATTGGATAACCTTTTTCATCTTTTCCAATTGTCCAATATTTTTTTGCTATATCTAAAAGAGTTTGAGTTCCTAATATATTTGTTTCAAGAAATAATTTTGGATTTTCTATACTTCTATCAACATGAGATTCTGCTGCAAAGTTTACAACATAATCAATATCAAATCTTGAGAAAATATTTTCTACAAGTTCATTGTTACAAATATCTCCCTTTACAAATTCAACTCTTTTATCATCTAATTCTTTCTCTATATTTTTAAGATTTCCTGCATATGTTAATTTATCAAGAACTACTACAAAAATATCACTATGTTTATTTAAAATATATTTTAAATAATTTGCTCCAATAAATCCTGCTGCCCCTGTTACTAAATATGTTTTCATAAAAATCTCCTATCTCATTAATTTAGCTTCTTCTTCTCTTTCTTTTTCTAAATAATACTCAACTATCTTTATATCAATATAGTTATCAATATCAGTTGTATACTTTCTTTCCATTATATATCCAACTTTTCCATCATTTAAACTTGTATTTAAGTTAAATTCATCATCTATTTTTTGAATATATATAGCTCCATTTACTTTATAGAATTTAGGAAAATCTTGTCTTCTCATTGTACTATTCATATGAAGAAGATTTTTTACTGTTTCATCTTCATTTAAAGTTCTCATTAAAATTGGATGCTCATCTACTTCTGATATACTTACAAGACTTCTTTCATCTTTGTCTATAATTTTTTCTATTGCTTCATCTACATGCCACGACTTTCTAAGAGGAACTGTATTTTGTAAAATCATTACATAATCATACTCTTCCCCCATAGATTTTAATGTATCCACAGCATGAACTATACAATCAATAGTTTTTGAAGTATCTCCTGCTAATTCAATAGGTCTTAAGAAAGGAACATCTCCACCATTTTCTTCAGCCACTCTTTTTATAAGTAAATCCTCTGTTGAAATAATTACTCTATCAATATATTTAGAATCTTTTCCACAATCTATTGTGTACTTAATAAGTGGGTGTCCACCTATCTCTATTATATTTTTTCTTGGTACACCTTTACTTCCACCTCTTGCAGGAATAATAGCTAAAATCTTCTTATCTTTGTACATAGATTCTCCTTTTTAATCTTTATTTTCCTCTAAAAATCTATCTATTCCATTTTCCCATGTTGGAATTTTATTTCCTATCACTTTTTCTAGTTTTGAACTACCTAACTTTGTGTATTCTGCTCTTTCTGCTTTTAAGTTAAAATCTTTTGTCTTAGCTCTATTTAATTTTCCTTGCCAATTTATCTTTTCTAAAACATATTCAGCTTGGTCATATTTACTTGCTTCTCCATCATTTGATAAATGATAAAGTCCATACTTTTTAGTTTTTATTAGTTCCCAACTATAATATGCTAAATCTTTTGAATATGTTGGGCTTGATATTTGATCATCTACAATAGAAAGTTCTTCTTTTGATTTACTCCAGTTTATAACTTGCTTATTAAAATTATTATTAGCAATTCCAAATACCCAAGAAGTTCTTACTACAAAACTATTTGGTTTTACTTTAAAAACTTCTTTTTCTCCTTCATACTTACTTTTTCCATAAATTGATAATGGATTAGGTGTATCTTCTTCTGTATAAGGAGTTTTTTTCTTTCCATCAAATACAAAATCTGTTGAATAAGTTATATACTCTGCTCCTATCTCATTTGCAATTTTTGCTAAATCTCTTGGAGCATAAGTATTTAGCTTTTTACAAAGTTCCACTTCATCTTCTGCCTTATCAACATTATTGTATGCAGCACAGTTTATGATAAGAGAAATATTTTTATCCTTTACAAATTCTCTTACTTTTTCTATATCTGTAATATCTAAATCATTTACATCTGTTGCTATATATTCTTCTTTTATCTCATCAAATAATTTTTGAAAATCATATCCAAGTTGACCATTTGCACCTGTTATTAATATCATTTTATTCACCCAATTTATTTACATATTCCTTAAAAGATTGATGCTTAGTATCTTTTTCTGATAAGATTAAATCTTCCTCTTTTAGATTATATTTTTCTAAATTCCACTCTATATTTATATCTTTATCATTCCACATTATTCCTGAATCATATTCTGGATGATAAAAATCTGTCGTTTTATATAGAATTTCTGTCTCATTTTCAAGTGTTAAAAATCCATGTGCAAATCCCTTAGGAATATACAGTATAAACTTATTTTCTGATGTTATTTCCAAACCAAACCATTTTCCAAAAGTTTTACTTCCTTTTCTTAAATCCACAACTATATCGTAAATTTTTCCTTTAATCACTCTTATTAGCTTTCCTTGTAAATTATTAGTTTGAAAATGAAGTCCTCTCAATACACCTTTTTTTGATTTTGAATGATTATCTTGTACAAATTCATCTGTTATTCCTATTTCATTAAAATCATTCTTATTATATGATTCTAAGAAAAATCCTCTATTATCACCAAAAACAGTTGGCTCTATTACATATAGCCCCTCTATTCCTGTTTTTATTTTTTTAAATTTAGACATCTTATTTCTCCTTAATAATACTCATTAAATATTTTCCATATTGAGTATCTAATAAAGATCTAACAATTTTTTTTATATTTTCTTTTGTTATCCAACCATTGTTGTAGGCTATTTCTTCAAGACATGCTACCATTACACTTTGTCTTGATTGGATTGTTTTTACAAAATTACTTGCTTCTAAAAGTCCATCATGTGTTCCTGTATCAAGCCATGCCATTCCTCTTCCCATACTTACTACATTAAGAGTTCCTTCTTTTAAATACATTTCATTGAGAGTTGTTATTTCAAGTTCTCCTCTTTTTGATGGTTTTACTTTTTTCGCTTTTTCTACTACTGTGTTATCATAAAAATATAGTCCTGGTATCGCATAATTTGATTTTGGATTTTCTGGTTTTTCTTCAAGAGAAATAGCTTTTCCATTTTTATCAAATTCAACTACTCCAAAATCTTTTGGATTATTTACATAATAACCAAATATTGTTGCTCCTATTTTTCTTGCTTCTGCTTCTTTAAGCATTCCTGTAAATCCATGTCCATAGAATATATTATCCCCTAAAACTAAAGCACATGAATCATTTCCAATAAATTCTTCCCCTATTAAAAATGCTTCTGCAAGTCCATTTGGTTTTTCCTGAATTGCATAAGAAATATTTAAACCAAATTCATTTCCATTTCCTAAAAGTTCTTCAAATACAACTATATCTCTTGGTGTAGAAATAACTAAAATATCTCTTATGCCAGCTAACATTAAAACTGATAGTGGATAATAAATCATTGGTTTATCGTATATTGGTGTTATTTGTTTTGATATTGCTTTTGTTACTGGGTAAAGTCTTGTTCCACTTCCTCCTGCTAGTATTATTCCTTTCATAATTTATTTTAAAATTACATCTCCTAATACTTTTTCAATAACTTTATCCATATCATAATATTTATATTCTCCAAGTCTTCCACCAAAAATTACTTTTTCTTCTTTATTAGCTAATTCCTTATATTTTAGGTATAACTTATTATTTTTTTCATTATTTACTGGATAATATGGTTCATCTCCATTTTTCCATTCCATTGGATATTCTCTAGTTATTATTGTTTTCTTTTGTTGACCATATTCAAAGTGTTTATGCTCTATTATTCTTGTATAAGGTATTTCTCTTTCTGTATAGTTTACTACTGCATTTCCTTGATAGTTCTCTTCATCTAAACTCTCTGTTTCAAATCTTAATGAACGATATTCTAATTTTCCAAATTTATAATTATAAAATTCATCTATCATTCCTGTAAATACTATTTTTTCAGCTATATTTTCAAAATATTCTCTATTATCAAAGAAATTTGTATTTAACTGTATTTCAATTCCAACAAGCATTTTTTCTATTATTTTAGTATATCCACCTATTGGTATTCCTTGATATCTATCATTAAAGTAGTTATTATCATAAGTAAATCTTACTGGCAATCTTTTTATAATAAAAGCTGGCAACTCTTTTGCATCTCTTCCCCATTGCTTTTCAGTATAACCTTTTATTAACTTTTTATAAATATCTTTTCCTATTAATGAAATAGCTTGTTCTTCTAAATTTTTTGGTTCTTTTATATTATATTCTTGTTTCTGTTGTTCTATTTTTTCTTTAGCTTTTTTTGGTGTTACAACTCCCCAAAGTTTATTAAAAGTATTCATATTGAAAGGTAAATTATATATTTCTCCTTTATAGTTCGCTAATGGAGAATTTATATAATTATTAAATTCACAAAACTGATTTATATACTCCCATACTTTCTTATTACTTGTATGAAATATATGTGCTCCATATTTATGTATATTTATTCCTTCAATTTCTTCTGTATATATGTTTCCTCCTATATGACTTCTTTTATCAATAACTAAGCATTTCTTTCCTTGTTTAGTCATTTCATAAGCAAAAATTGAACCATATAACCCTGTTCCAACTATCAAATAATCATATTTTCTCATTTTATTAGTTCCTTATTCTTTAATTTTTTTATAATACT
>JAHHTB010000146.1 GCA_020024855.1 Fusobacterium sp. | reverse complement strand
TTATTACTTTTTTTTAATATTTTATACGAAAATTTTAATTTCAGAACAATTTTTATTAATTTTTATAGAAAAATAACTTTTAATAATAAAAAAATTGTAATTTTTATATACATTCTTAATAAAAATAAAAAAGAACTGTGTGTTTTGAATCAAAAACTACATAGTTCTTTTAGAGATACTTATTTTAATTTATTTATACTTGTGGAGTTTCAGGAACTTTATCTTCAGAAGTAGTTTCTTCTTTTTTAGGAAGAGGATTACCAAACATCCACTCTATTTGTCTTCTTAATCCCATAAGATCAAATTCTTTTTCATTAATAATAATTTTATCTCCTTCAGGAATAGAGATATACCCCTCTTCAAGTGGAGTATTTTTATCAAGATTATGTTGAATTTTTATAGTTTTATCCATTCCAACAGGAGTAAATTCTGTTTTTACTAACTTAATAACATCATCAGTAGCAAGAATTTTTTCTACTAATTCAGGAGTAAATTGTCTTTGAGGTGGATAATCTGCTATAAATAATGTGTGAGATGACATAAATTTATGTTTTCCATCTGCAGTTTTTTCAAGAACATCAATAGTGTATCTTCCTCTATCTTTTATTAAAATATTTTCAAGATCAAGAATTTTTTTACCAACACCAAATGGATCAACCATAGGTATAAATTCTCCTTTAGTGATAAGATCATCATTTATTCCATTTATTCTTACTTCAAAAGTTGTAGGTTTAATAATTCCTTCTATTGTTATTACAATAGACATATGTCTCATAGGAACTGGAAACATAGGTTGTATCATGTTGTCAAAAGAACCTAAAATATCAACAGCTCCTCCCATTTGCTGATTCATTTGTGCTTTATATGCAACTACTATACTTTTAACTGTCATTGTATTTCCCCCTGTTATATATTTTGTAAGTCTTATTTTATAGTATCATATTCTCATTAGAATATAAAATGATTTTTCTAACTATCTCTTTTTCCAATAAAATCTGCAAGTTCTACAAGAATTTTCCCTCGTTCTTTAGAAAAATTCTCTATAATTATATTTTTAGCTTTTTCAACTATTTCATCAAGAAGTTTTTTACTTTCTTCAAGTCCTATAAGTGCAGGATAAGTTGATTTTCCAAGTTCTGCATCACTTCCAATAGGTTTTCCTAATTTTTCAAAATCTCCTTCAATGTCAAGAATATCATCTTTTATTTGAAAAGCAAGTCCTATTAAATCAGCATATTCTTCAAGTTTCATTCTTATTTCTTTAGAGGCATCTCCAATTATACATCCCATTTCAATAGGAAGTCTTAAAAGTTTTCCAGTTTTATTTTTATGGATATATTTTAAAGTTTCCATATCAACTTTTTTTCCTTCACTTTCAATATCTACCATCTGTCCACCAATCATTCCATTAATTCCAGCATAGCTAGATGTCAATCTTACTATTTCAACAATTTTTTTATCAGAAATTAATCCCTCATTTTTTTCTGTAAGAATATTAAAGGCATGAGTAAGAAGAGCATCGCCTATTAAAATTCCTTCAGCTTCACCAAATTTTTTATGCGTAGTAAGCTTTCCTCTTCTATAATCATCATTATCAAGAGCAGGAAGATCATCATGAACAAGAGAATAAGAATGTATCATCTCAAGAGCAGCCCCTGAAGGAAGTCCTAATTTTTCATCTTTTCCTAAAAGATCAAGAGTCATTAAAACAAGAACAGGTCTTATTCTTTTTCCACCATTAAGAACAGCATACTTCATTCCCTCTGCTATTTGCACAGGATGATTAAATTCTCCTAAATATGTATCTATTGTTTTTTCAATAATTCCTTTTTTTTCTTTAAGATATCCCTTTAACATTTTTATACATCTCCCTCTTCAAAAGTAATCTCTTCACTATTTTCAGAAACTTTTATTATTTTTCCCTCTACTCTATCAAGAATTTCAGATGAACTTTTTATTAATTTCATTGCCTTTTCGTATTCTTTAATAGAATTTTCAAGAGATAACTCACCTGATTCAAGTTTTTCTATAATCATATCTATATTTTCTAAGTTTGTCTCAAAATCCCCAATTTTTTTCATATTTTACCTCACAATTTTTATTGAAACATATTCTTTTTATATTATAACTGTTCTAATGGACTTTTTCAAATATAAAAATTCTCTATTATAAAAAGAGTTATAATAGAGAATTTATTTTTAAAATTTTATTCTTTTGTAAAAAATGATATAGCTTTTTTCCCATAAAGTCTTCTATCTGAAAATTTAAATCCTTCAACATCCTCAATTAAATCTTCAAAAACGTGATGTTCACATATAATAAGTCCGCCATCAGCAAGAATATCAGCTTCTCTTATAACTTTCATAACACTTCTACAAAGCTCTTCTTTGTATGGAGGATCCATAAAAATTATATCAAATTTTTCATTTTTTCTTCCAAGAATTTGAACTGCTCTTACAACATCATTTTTATATGCTCTACATCTATTTTCAAAACCAAGAGTATTTATATTTTCAATTATAACTCTTAAAGCTTCAGGATCTTTTTCTATCATGATAGCTCTTTTTGCTCCTCTACTAAGAGCTTCAAGAGCAATATTTCCAGTTCCACTAAATAAATCTAAAAAATTACAGTCAACTATATAAGATGCTATAATAGAGAAAAGAGACTCTTTTATATTTGCAAGAGTAGGTCTTGTGTCCATTCCTTTTCTACTTTTTAATTTTCTACTTTTTGCTTCACCAGCTATTATTTTCATTCTACCTCCTAATAAATAAACATTGCATCTCCAAAACTAAAGAAATGATATTTTTTTTCAACAGCTTCTTTATATACTTTTAGCATAAATTCTCTATTAGAGAATGCTGAAACAAGCATAAGAAGTGTAGATTTTGGTAAATGGAAATTTGTTATCAGTGCATCAATTATTTTAAATTTATATCCAGGATATATAAAAATATCTGTTGAAGAATTTTCCTCCATAAGACTACCGTCATCTTTTGCTGCTGATTCTAAGGCTCTAACTGTTGTAGTACCAACAGCAACTATTCTTCTTCCTTCTTTTTTAGCTTTATTTATAATTTCACAAGCTTCTTTAGGAATTTCAAATCTTTCTTCATGCATCTTATGTTCAAGTACATCTTCTGTTTGAACTGGTCTAAAAGTACCAAGTCCAACCTCAAGGAAAATATCAACAATAGTTATCCCTTTATCTTCTATTTTTTTTAGTAGATCTTTTGTAAAGTGAAGCCCAGCTGTTGGTGCAGCAACAGACTCTCCCTTTATAGCATAAACAGTTTGGTATCTACTTTGATCTTTAAGAGCTTCAACTATATATGGAGGAAGAGGCATTTTTCCAAGATGATCAAGAACTTCTTCAAAAACACCCTCAAAAGAAAATTTTATAATTCTATTACCATCTTCTTTTATTTCTAAAAGTTCTCCAATAAGTTCATTATTATTTCCAATATAAATTTTTTGTCCTATTTTTAATTTTTTAGCATGTCCTACAAGACACTCCCATGTATCTATATTTATCCTTTTAAGAAGAAGAACTTCTAAAACTGCTCCAGTTTCTTTTTTTCCAAAAAGTCTAGCAGGAATTACTTTTGTAGAGTTTCTAACAAGGACATCTCCCTCTTTAAGATAATCAATAATATCATAAAAATGTTTATCTTCAGTTATTTCAGATATTTTATTTACAACCATAAGTCTTGAATGATCTCTTGGTTCTGCAGGACACTGTCCAATAAGTTCTTCAGGTAGATTATAGTCATAATCTATAAGTTTTGTAGACATTTTATATTTCCTCTTTTCTTCCAATAATTACTCTTTCAAATCCACCGTAATCTCTAATTTTTCCAATTATTTGAAAACCATTTTTTTCCATCAGAAGACTAACTTCTTCCCCTTGATTATAACCAACTTCAAAAGCTAAGTATCCACCATTTTTTAAATAATATCTACTTTCCTCTGAAATCTTTTTATAGAAATAATATCCATCTCCTCCATCAGTAAGAGCTGTTTTAGGTTCATACTCTTTAACTTCTGGCATGAGATTATTATATTCTTCAACAGGAATATATGGTGGATTTGATACAATTAAATCATAATTTTTTTCTTTTACATGTTGGAAAATATCTGATTTTAAAAATTTAAGATTTTCAACATTATTAAGTTCCCTATTTTCAACAGCTATTTTGAGAGCATCATCACTTATATCAAGTCCTAAAACTTCACTTTCTGGAATTTTTTTAGCAATAGCAATACTTATAGCTCCACTTCCTGTTCCAATATCAAGAATTTTAGGATTTTCTATTCCTTCTAACAAAAGGATACATTGCTCAACAAGGATCTCTGTATCTTGTCTAGGAATAAGAACTCCTTTACCAACCATAATAGGATAACCATAAAATTCCCATTCTTTTAGAATATATTGTAGAGGTTCTCTATATTTTCCTCTTCTTACAATATGTTTTCTTATAAGATTTTTATTTTCTTCACTAATTTCATTATCAAAATTAAACATAAGAGATATTCTTTTTACTCCTAAAACATGAGCAAAGATATATTCAGCATCAAGTCTAGCATTTTCAACATTATATTTTTTTAAATATTGAATACTTTTTGAAAGAAGATTTATATTTTCTTCTTTAAAACTTTTCTTGACAGGAGTATTTTCAAAAGAAATATTTTCTTTTT
>JAHHTB010000145.1 GCA_020024855.1 Fusobacterium sp. | reverse complement strand
TTTACTACCTAAATTTACTTTATAAAAATCTTAATTTTTTACTAAAATTTTTAAATTATCTTTTCATCTTTTCTATGTTATTATAAAACCATAGTGTAAATATTAAATTTGTGATATAATAGAACGTATACAAAATTTATATAAGGAAATTGGTTTTATAATGAATACGTTTAAGGAAAATAACTATAAAAGTGAAAAAGATATTTATTTTATGCTTAAAATTGATAAAAATGGTGGATATATACAACCAGTTACTAAAGAAGGAAAAGTTATTGACTCTTTCCAATTTTATCATATAGAAAATAAATATATAAAAACTGTCATATCCCTTTTAAGTGAGGTTCAAGAAGATGATTTTTCTATTGATTGGGAAAAAACTAATACATCGCAAGTATATCTTGATTACTTCTATGGTTTAACAGAAAATCTTAAAAAAATTGAAAATTTTGTCACAGAAGATTTTCAAAAAATTGTATGGAGTCTTTATGATAATGAACTTACTCTTAAACTTGATGAAGTTAAAGGAGACATAGATAAACTTAGTACTACTATTTTATTAAATAGAAAATATACAGATTTTGAAGTTATTTCTGAAGGTCTTATTTATAGAAAAGGAATCATATACTGTTTTGATCTTATTGATGAAGATATTGAAATGCTCACTGAAAAAATAGGTCTAATAAATAAAAATGAACTAGAAGTATTTTTAACTCTTGCACGTCATTATTTAAAAAATATTTCTTTTGACTATATGGGTTATACTACAGAAATTCAAAAAGATATTGAAGGTATACCACAGATTACTATTGAAAAAATATCCCAAGATAATAGTCTTTATTTAAAAGTAGATCTTATCTTCTCAACAATAACACAAGATTTTATTGAAACAAATGACCTTAAAGAAATTGTTGTTGTAAATAGTCTTGAGAAAAAAATATATATTTGTACCCCTTCTGGAGATATGAATTTTGCTGTAAATGATGTTACAACTTCTCTTGTTAAACATCAAAAAAAACTAGGAAAGTCCTCTTCTTTTTTTGTTGATGATGATAATCTTATTATAATCAATGAAAAAGTAGCTAGGGAATTTGTTACAAAAGAACTTCTTCAACTTGCAGGAAAATATAAAGTTGTTGGGACTGATAAATTAAGTAAATACAATATAAAACCTGTAAAACCAAAACTTATTGGTAAACTTAGTCATTCTATTGATTTTCTTGAAGGAGAACTTCAGCTTGAAATAGGAAAAGAAAAATTTGGATTACTTGATGTTTTAACAAAATTAAAAAAGGATTCCTATATCGTTCTTGCTGATGGAACAAATGCTATTATAAATAAAAAATATATTGAAAAATTAGAAAAAGTTTTCAAAAAAGTAGACGGGCAAAAAGTTAAAATTTCTTTCTTTGATCTTCCAATTATTGACGAACTTATAGAAGATAAAATCTTAAAACAACAAGTTAATAAAGGAAAAGAATTCTTCAAAGGAATAAATGAAATAGCTGATTATAAAGCACCTCTTCCTCCTCTAAAAGTTACTCTTAGAGAATACCAAGAGTATGGATATAAATGGCTATGTTATCTTGTTGATAATAAACTTGGTGGTTGTCTTGCTGATGATATGGGACTTGGTAAAACTCTTCAAGCAATAGCTCTTATTACAAGAACACACAGTGATAAAACTAAAAAAAGAACTCTTGTTGTTATGCCTAAAAGTCTTATTTATAACTGGGAAAGTGAAATACAAAAATTTAGTCCCTCTCTTATAACTGGTATTTATTATGGAAATACTAGAGATATTTCTGTATTTAAAAATTGTGAAGTTATTCTTACAACTTATGGAACTGTGAGAAATGATATAGAGAAAATTAAAAAATATAAATTTGAACTTATTATTCTTGATGAGTCTCAAAATATAAAAAATACAAATGCACAAACAACAAAAGCTGTCATGCTTTTAAAAGGAAATAATAGAATTGCACTTTCAGGAACACCTGTTGAAAACAATTTAGGAGAACTTTATTCTTTATTTAGATTTTTAAATCCTCCTATGTTTGGAACTGCTGATGAATTTAATAGATATTATGCAGGACCTATTCATAAAGAAAATGATGAAAGTGCCATTGAGGAACTTAGAAAAAAAATATATCCTTTTATTCTTAGAAGAATAAAAAAAGATGTATTAAAAGATCTTCCTGATAAAATTGAAAAAACATTATATGTTGAAATGAATCCTGATCAAAGAAATCTTTATGAAGAAAGAAGAATGTATTACTATAACATGATACATGAAAATATAAGAACAAAAGGAATAGGAAAATCACATATTTATATACTTCAAGCTCTAAATGAACTAAGACAACTTACAAGTTGTCCCGAAAGTAAAAATTCACATATAGTTTCTAGTAAAAAAGAGGTCGTTGTAGAAAATATACTTGATGCTGTTCAAAATAATCATAAAGTTCTTGTATTTGCAAACTATATTCATTCTATTGAAGCTATCTGTAAAGAACTTAAAAAGAATAATATAAAACATCTTTCAATGACAGGAGCTACAAAAGATAGACATATTCTTGTTGATAAATTCCAAAATGATAATGAATATAAAGTTTTTGTAATGACTCTTAAAACAGGTGGAGTAGGACTTAATCTTACTGCTGCAGATACTATTTTTATTTATGACCCTTGGTGGAATAAAACAGTAGAAAATCAAGCTGTAGATAGAGCTTACAGACTTGGACAAGATAGAACTGTATTTTCTTACAAGATTATTTTAAAAGACAGTATAGAAGAAAAGATTTTAAAACTTCAAGAAAGTAAAAATAAACTTGTTGAAAATCTTATCTCTGAAGAGGGAACAACAGCAAAAGTTTTAAGTGAAGATGACATAGAATTCCTTTTAGGTAAATAATGAAAGAGAGAGATGAATATGGCAATAAGTAAAGCTAGATTTAGAGAAGCACTAAATAAATTTTATACAAAAGAAGAGTTATTTAGACTTTTTAAAAAATATTTTCTTAATTGGATTGCAGAAGGTTATATAGGAAGTAATTTGGGATTATTTGAAATATCTCTTATTACTGCTGATAGTAATAAAAATAAGTTTTTAGATTTAATAGAACAGGTATTTTCAAAAAAAGAAGTATTTCTTACTATCTTAAACACATTTCCAAAAGATATACAAGATATGTTCATAACTATTGCTTGGGAAGGAAAAATGGCTATAACTGATAGAGAAAAATTTCAAGAGTATGGAAAAGAATTTACAACTTCTATTGATTTAAAAGATGAATATCTTTTCTTTAAAATTGGAGAAGATGTTAAAAAAGATGAATATCTTTATATTGATAATGATATCGTTAGAATGTATCGTTCTTTCTTACCTAAAGTAAGAGATTACTATATTTATTCTATTCAAGAAAATCCAAAACTTTTAAAGGATAATAATGAAAGTTGTATTGTAGAAAATCTTTCTAGTTATTTTAACTTTTTCAATGATGGAAAACTTCAACTTTCAAATAGTGGTAAACTTTTAAAAGCATCTAAAAATGATATGTGTAGATATTGTAATATCAATGAATATTATTCTGATGCTAAGGATCTTGATTTTCTTAAAACAGAAACTATTGCTCTTTTCTTTTTTCTAATGAAAAAAGAATTTCTTACTCGTGATTATTTTAAAATAACAAATTTAAAAAATATAATTTTAGATTTTCTTAATGGAAAAAATATTAAAAGTGAAAATTCTGTTTACATAGGTCTTTATCTAAACTATCTAAAAGGGATCAAAAAAATAGATAAAGATAATGAAGAAATAAAAAGAGCTATTGGAAGTATAAAAGATGTTCTTCTCGATATGCCCGATGACAAACCTGTATCAGTAGAAAATATTATTAAATATATTCTTTATAGAGATAAATTTATAGAAATTCTTGACATCAAAGATGTGTATGAAAATATCTATATCAATGAAGCAAATTATGAAAGAACGAAAATTCTTTCATATTTCAAATATAAAGCATATATAATTGAACCTTTTATAAAATCGATACTATTTATTCTAAGTGCTTTTGGGGTTCTTGAAATTTATTATGATCTTCCATCAGAAAATAATGCTCTTTATCTTAAGCATGGATATCTTTCTAAATTTGATGGTTTAAAGGCTATTAAATTTACAAATCTTGGAAAATATATATTTAATAAACAAGAAAAATATGATTTCAAAGAGGAAGAAGAGGGACAAGCAATTCTTGAAGATGATAGACTCATTATTACAATAATTGGAGATTCTCCTATAAAAGTTCTTTTCCTTGAAAGTATTGGAATTAGAATAGCTGATAATAAATTTAAGATTACTCAGGAAAGTTTCTTAAAAAAAGTAACATCTAAAAAAGTTCTTTTAGAAAAAATAGATGAATTTAAAAAGAAAATCAATTATGATTTAAATGATTTGTGGAAAAAGTTTTTTAAGGAGTTATTAGATAAAATGGAATATGTACAACTTGTCCCTGAATACAGAGTTTTAAAGCTTGAACAGGATAAGACACTGATTAATATAATTACAAAAGATAGAAGACTTTCAAATATTATTTTAAAAGCTGAAAATTTTCATATATTAATAAAAGAAGAAAATATTGAAAAGTTAGCTGAAATTCTTAAAGAAAATGGATATTTCTTTAATTTTTAAAAATTTATTGTTTAGATAATTTTATAAAGAACT
>JAHHTB010000144.1 GCA_020024855.1 Fusobacterium sp. | reverse complement strand
TTAATTCTTCATTTATTCCATTACCTAATTCTATATAAATTTTAAGAAATTCTTCTTTGCTAAAAGTAATTCTATAATTGTCATTTAAAAATTTATTTATTTTGTTCCTAAATTCTTCTGTCTCTTTATCATTGAATGAACAACAATATCTACTTTTCCATTCTAATATATTTTTTATTAAATCCTTTGATGTTTTTAAAAGATTTAAATTTGTATAAATATTTCTTTTTTTATCAAGTATTAAATCGAAATTATTATTTATAAAACCATTAAAAATTTTTAATAACGATTTTACTTCTTTTAATAATTTTTCATCCATATAAGCTATTCCTTTTTCTTATCATTAACAAGTTGATAAATTGTATCTAAAGGTTTCCTTGAAAAGATCCCTTTATAAATATCCACTCTTATAAAAACTTTTTTCATTCTAAGCTCCTTTGCTATGCACTTAACCATTGAGCAAATTTTCTTTTATCAAACTTTCTTTTACTTTCTCCTTTTATCTCAAATTCTAAACAACTTCCAGCTATTCTATCAGCTATTCTTTCTCCTAATCTTTTATTTATCTCTTCTGGAGTTAAATTTGTGGTTATAATCATTGGTTTTTCAGCTCTATATCTAGTATCTATTAGATTAAATGTTTTTTCTATTGTAAACTCTGAAACATTTTCAGTTCCTAAATCATCAATCACAAGCAAATCACATGTTTTTACATAGTTAAGTACATCATTTTCAGCTTCTGCCCATTCTCTTCTCAATTTTATAAAATATAAACCTAAATTCATCACTAAGACTGTTTTTCCATTCTCCATTAAGTGATTACAAATACAAGCACTTGCAAATGTTTTACCAGTTCCAACACCACCATAAAAAAGAATTCCACCTTCAGCAGTTCCATGCTTAATAAAACCATCAGCATATTTCTTAGAAATCTGCATGTGCTTTGCTGTCATTTCTGCATTTTTAAAAGTACTATTTAAAAATTTATTATCCATAACAGAAATATCTTTATATCTTTTGACTTTCCCTTTTATGCATTCTCTTTGTCTTGCTTTTTCTAATTCAATTTTTCTTTTTTCTTCTTCCTGTTCCTCACAATTACAAGCTGGTTTATATCTCATAGCTTGTTTTATAAACTCTGGAAAATCTTTAGGTATATTTTCATTTTCCACATATTCTTTCCCACAATATTTGCAAACAGGAACTTTATTTCCAACTATCTCCATATTTTTCCCCCTTATAATCCTAATATTTTTTCAAATTCTTTTTGTTCTTTTTCTCTTTTAGCTTGATTTTTTAAATCTTGTTCTGTTGTAACTATGATATTTTTTTCTTTCTTGTAATCATCATAGAATCCAGCTAAAATCTCATTTATTCTATCTTGCCTAATAAAAGTATGTAGTTTAGGTTTAGTTTCTTTTTGTCCCATTAAAAATTTACTAGCCTTTATTTTCTCCAACAACTGAATAATAATTTTGCTGTATATAACAGGTTTGAACACCATATCAACAGTAACGGGATTTTCTCCCGTAGAGTTAATAATAATATTTTTTAGCTCTGTTATATTTTTTCTAAACTCAATAGATTTTTCATCAAGTTGTTGTTGTGTAGTTTCATCTGCACTACTACTTATTTCTTTATCTAATTTATTTATATTTATTTCTTTATTCTTTAAAGAATTTTGAGAACTAGTTTTTAAATTTTTTGAAAACTGTGTTTCAATTTCTTTTGAATCCAGTTTCTTATTTTTTTGAAAACTAGTTTTAAAATCATCAGAGAATAAAAACTTTTCAAAAATATCATAATCTATCTTAAAATATCTCTTACAAGGAACTCCCATATTTTTTTGAATTAATATTCCTAAATTAGATAATTTTTTTATAGATGCATCTTGCTTATATCTTGAAAGTCCTGTTAATTCTTCTATTGTATCTCCTGTTTGATAAAACCAACCTTCTTCATCAGCTAAAGTGCTATCAGCTTCAACAAGGACACTAAATAAAAATGCTGTTTCAATTCCTAATCTTTTAACTAATTGTTTATTTAATACAAAATAGTTAGATGACATTAGAAGTTGTTTAATAGAGTTTTGTTTCATTATTCCTCCTTATTCCAGGAGCTATTCCACTAGTTCCTGATTATATTTTTATATTTTATGCATACCCACCAAGAATGTTTTGAACTAGTGGAAACACTCTTGATGAGTACAAATAAGATATAAAAGTTTACATTTTTACACAAATTTTATATAATATAATAAAATCTTTTATAAAGAGGTGGTAAAATATGTTTGATTTAGCTACTATAAAAATATTATTTTTGTTTTTACCTGGCATTTTTTCAACAACTATTTTAGAACTTTTTAATGAAAAAAATAAAAAATATTCTGTAAATGAAAGAATTTTTTATTCTTTTATTTTAAGTATATTATCGTATTTTTTATATTTAATATTAGTTAAAATTTTTTATCAATCAAATAATAAAAATCTTTTAATAGAATTAATTAATTTTAATGGAACAAGTTTTCCTCTTTCCATTAGAGAAATATTTTTTCTAAGTTTAATAGGAGTTGCATTGGGCATTATTTTTACAATTCTTAGAACACAAGGTTTGATTCATAAATATACTTGTAAGTATAGAATTTCTTATGAAACAGGATTTAATAGTGTTTTTAAAACTATCTATAAATCCAATGAAAAAGAAATGAAAAATCTTAGAGAAAAATATGTTCAAATAAAACTTTTAGATGGTACAGCTGATTATTATGGATTTATAAAATTATATGAAATTCATGATAATTATATAGAAGTATTACTTTTTGGATCAGAAACTCTAGCTAATGGAGATGTAGAAATTAATTTTAAAAATAATCTTAGAAATCCTAGAGAATATACTCAAAAAGCTATATATTTAATTCTATTAAATGGAACATTTATAATAGAATATTTATAATAATAAAGGAGGTGAGCTTAGCTATGTCTAATTCCGATAAAAAAGGAGAAGTAAAAGTAAAAGTAAAAACTCCTTCAGTAGAAAGTGTTAATCCCGAAAAAGCGTCTGCAGTAAAACCACCTAAAAAGTAATAAACCCACCTCATATAAATAATTAAATATAATTTTAATTATTTATAAAAAGTAGAAATAATAAGAGAAAGATATTATTTTATCTTTCTCTTATAAAAATATATTATTATACAAAAAGTATAATAATTACTTAAAAAAAATAGAAATATCTACTTTAAGAAAATTAGAAATTATTTCTAATTGTTTTCTTGAAAATAATATTTTTCCATTTCTAAAATTTTTACATTTATAGCTAAAATTTTGTTTAGAAATACCTAAAATATTTGCCACTTCTTCACAAGTTTTCCCTTGTTTTTTAATTATTGTTTTTAATTCCATATTATCACCTAAAATTATTATACTTTATGTATAATAATTAGTCAAGTGATTTTTTATTTTAATGAAATATAAAAAAAAGATATCTTACTCTAGATATCTTCTTTATCAGAAATATACATATATGATTGGGGTGCTCTTTTTATATTAAATTCACTTAACTCTTTAGGAATTTTGTACTTAATAACACTTTTGATTTTTATTGCATATCCTTTATTTTTATCAATAAAATATTTATAAAATTTTTCTTCTTCAATTCCTGAGTATTTATATGTAATATCCCATAATTTACTTGGAGTTTCTTCTATTATTTTTTCAATAGAAAATTCTCCAACTATTTTTTTTTCAGGAAAAGTACTATATATTAATATTGTTTTTACTGACTTGTTTTTAAAAATAGATCTTCTAAACTCATATTTTTTTTCTCCTAAAAATAGTTTTGAAACATATTCTGGTTTTATAGACATTAATACTGTCAATTTTCTACCTCCCATTTTTTATGATAGATATATTCAGTTTTTCCTGCAACATATAAATTATCAATTTTTTCAATTAGATTAAATTTATATCTTTTAAGTAAAGATTCAAATTCTTTTATGTGATCTTCTGAAACAGTAATCATTGGTTTTTGTGTTTCTAAAAATTCAAAAGAAGCTTTCATTAATTTTTTTCCAATTCCAAGATGTTGGTATTCTTTTTTTACTCTAAAAGTGCATATTTTTTTCTCATTTAATGTTTTTTTTAAAATTACATATCCTAAAATTTCAATAGGAGAATCTAAAGTTATATTATTTGTAAATTTACAAGCTAAAATAATTTCTCTTTCTCCCGTTTCTAACCCAGGAAGAACTTTTTTTTCATACCACTCTCGCACATTAGGGTATTCTTTTTCTAAACCAATTAAAATATTTCCTTTAAGGATATCTTTAGTACAATTTATAAGTTTATATTTTTGTAATTTTGATATTTTTCTATAAGGAATCAAGAACCATTGATACAAGTATTTCATTTTAGACCCCCTTTTTTTATCCTAATTTAATTTTATCATAGCTTTGAAAAAAGTTAAACAACATTTAATAATTTTATCTAAATATGTTCCAATCAAAAGGATTAAAATAACTCTAAACCATGATGTCTTTTCATATCTAAAACGAACTAATTTTGAAAAAGTTTTTATCCCTTTTTCTTGAGATTTTGCAATTTCTTTAATGTGATAAGAGATTATATCTTCTGGAATTTCATCAATATATTTAGCCCATAATTCTTTTTCTAAAATTCTACTACTACTTTCTCCATCATAATAAAGAAATTCATCATTTGAATTTCTCAAGAGCAAATAATGAATTTTTTTTATAATAAATTTTTTATTTCTACAAAAT
>JAHHTB010000143.1 GCA_020024855.1 Fusobacterium sp. | reverse complement strand
CTTATAATGAAAAAAGAGGAAACAATAGTTTTCATAGAAGTGAAGCAAAGAACCACAGATATTTTTGGAAGAGGGGAATATGCAATAGATTATAAGAAAAAAAGAAAAATATATTTTACTGCTAGAGAATTTATTTTTAAAAATAGATATTTTAATCATGATATTAGATTTGATGCAATTATTTTTAATGGAAAAGGAGAGACACCTTGTAACTGGATAAAAAACATAATATGGGGTGATGAAATTGGAATTTAAATGCCTTAAATGTGGATGTGAAAAATATTATGTAAGAACAGCTATTTTACCAGAAAAAGAAACAGGATTAGGAACATATTATCTAAAAATTTGTACTGAGTGTGGATACACAGAGATGTATTCAGCGAAGATATTAAATAAAGATAAGAAAAAAGAAAAGGATAATAACCTTGAACCTAAAATTGAATCAAATTCTTAAAAAATTTTTCTTTGATTCTAGCTGTTCAATCTGTAAAAAAGAAGTTGAAGATAATGAAATTTATATTTGTAAAAAATGTAGAGAGAAAATAGAAAAAGAAAAATCTCTTCATGTGAGAAAAAATATATACTATCTTTTTGAATATAAAAATGAAATTAGAAAACTTATTATTGATTATAAGCTTAATGGAAGAAAAGAACTTTCTTGCTTTATTAGTAAAATAATAGAAGATGAGATTATAAAAATAATAAGAGAAAATAATATTGATATAATAATACCAATTCCTATGAGTGAAGAGAGATTTTTATCAAGAGGTTTTAATCAAGTGGAGCTTATACTTGATAATATAGGTATAAATTATAAAAAAGCAAAAAGAAAAAAAGAAACTATACCTATGCATAAAATTTTAGAAAAAGATGTTAGAAAGATAAATATTAAATCAGCTTTTCAATGTGATTTTTCAGTAAATAATAAAAATATTTTAATTGTTGATGATATAATTACAACAGGAACAACTATATTAGAGATGATAAAATCATTAGAAGAAATAGGAAAACCAAGGAATATTTATGTATTTGCTATATCTGTAGCTCCTACTTTTTATAAAAAATTTTTATAAATTAAAAAAACAAAAAATGCTTAAAAATTAATCACAAAAAATCAATTTATTGACTTATAGTAAATTAGAAGTTTGGTATATTTTGTGTTAAAATATAAGATGAAAATAGAAAATAAAAATGTATTGAAATATTAATCAAACAATTTAGGAGGATTTTCAAATGAGAAAAACTATTATTGCAGGAAACTGGAAAATGAATAAAACTAATGCAGAAACAGTAGCTATGCTTACTGAATTAAAAGAAGCTATTGTTGGAATTGAAAATGTAGGAGTTGTAATAGGTGCACCTTTTACTGCTCTTTCTGATGCAGTTAAAGCTGTTAGTGGTTCAAATATAAAAATTGCAGCACAAAATATGTATCCAAAAGCATCAGGAGCTTACACTGGAGAAATATCTCCTGAAATGTTAAAAGCAATAGGTGTTGAATATGTAATATTAGGTCACTCTGAAAGAAGAGAATATTTCCATGAAACAGATGCATTTATTAACGAAAAAGTTAAATGTGCTTTATCTTATGGATTAACTCCGATTCTTTGTATAGGAGAAAAACTAGAAGATAGAGAAGCAGGAAGAACAGATCTTGTAAATGAAACTCAAGTTAAGGGTGGACTAGCAGGATTAACTAAAGAAGAAGCAGTTAAAGTTGTAGTTGCTTATGAGCCAGTTTGGGCAATAGGGACAGGAAAAACAGCTACTCCTGAAATAGCTGAAGAAACTCATAAAGCTATAAGAAAAGTTTTAGCAGAAATGTTTGGTGCTGAAACTGCTGAAGAAATTACAATCCAATATGGAGGATCAATGAAAGCTGACAATGCAAAAGAATTATTAGCTCAAGCTGATATTGATGGTGGACTTGTTGGAGGAGCTTCACTTGAAGCTGAATCTTTTGCTAAGATAGTAAAAGCTGGAATGTAATTAAAATAGGTAATTTTTTAAAAATTTAGAGAGGAAATAAATAATGAACAAAAAACCATTAATGCTTATGATTTTAGATGGTTGGGGAATAAATATTCATGACAACCAAGTTAATGCTATAAAAAATGCTCATCCTACTGAGTATTTAGAACTTTTATCAAAATATCCACATTCACAATTAGAAGCTTCAGGAGAAGCAGTTGGATTACCAGAAGGACAAATGGGTAACTCTGAAGTAGGGCACTTAAATATTGGTGCTGGAAGAGTAATTTATCAACCACTTGTAAAAATAACAAAAGATATAAGAGATGGAGAATTTTTTGAAATTCCTACATTAAAAGAAGCTTTCTCTTATGCTAAAGAAAATAATGTAGCAATTCATTTTGCTGGTCTTGTTTCAGATGGAGGAGTTCACTCACATATAGATCATATATATGGACTTCTTCAAATGGCTAAGAATTATGGATTAACAAAAGTATATCTTCATGCTTTCTTAGATGGAAGAGATACTCCACCAGCATCAGCTGTAAACTTTTTAGCACAAGTTGAAGCTAAAATGGTTCAAATAGGTGTTGGGAAAATAGCTACTCTATCTGGAAGATATTATGCAATGGATAGAGATAAAAACTATGACAGAACAAAAATAGCTTATGATAATATGACTTTAGGAAATGGAGTTCAAGGAAGTTCTGCTCATGAAGCTATAGAAGTATCTTATGCAGAAGGAGTAACAGATGAATTTGTTAAACCTACTGTAATTGATAAAGATGGGCTTGTAAAATCTGGAGATGTTTTAATTAACTTTAATTTTAGACCAGATAGAGCAAGACAAATTACAAGAGCATTTAATGACAAAGAATTTACTTTCTTTGATAGAAATATTGATCCAATAAAAGTTTATTGTATGAGACAATATGATTCCACAATAGATGCTCCAGTGATCTATAAAGATGATGAGATAGTAAATACTTTTGGTGAAATAATATCAAAAGCTGGTCTTACTCAGTTAAGAACTGCTGAAACAGAAAAATATGCACACGTAACATTCTTCTTTAATGGAGGAGTAGAAGCTCAATATCCAGGAGAAGAGAGAAAACTTGTAGCATCTCCAAAAGTTGCAACTTATGATTTAAAACCTGAGATGTCAGCATATGAAGTTACAGAAGGGGCTAAAGAAGCTCTTGAGTCAGGAAAGTTTGATGTTGTTATATTAAACTTTGCAAATCCAGATATGGTTGGGCATACAGGAGTTTTGAAAGCAGCAGAAAAAGCTATAAAAACTGTTGATGAATGTGTAAAAGTGCTTGTTGATACAGTTCTTTCGTTAGATGGATCAGTATTAATTACAGCTGATCATGGAAATGCTGAGCTTATGGTAGATCCAGAAACTGAAGCTCCATTCACAGCTCATACGACAAATAAAGTCCCGTTTGTATATGTATCAAATCATACAAAAGGTATTTCTTTAAAAGATGGAAAACTTGCAGATATAGCTCCAACAATGCTTAGTATTTTAGGAATAGAGCAACCTAAAGAAATGACAGGAGAAAATTTAATAGTTAAATAGTTTCTAATTACATCTAATAGTTTCTGAAAAGAGAGAAAGAAAATTTTCTCTCTTTTCTTTTTTAAATTTAAGGTATAAAAAAAAGACATGCTTTCTAAATTAATTAAGCTGTCTTTTTTTTAATACATATAAGTTTTAATTATTTGCTTAAAGCTTTAGTAATTCTTGGACTTAAAGTATTAGCATTTGCTTTTAAAATCTGCATTAATTCAGTTTCAGAAGCACCTTTTATAGTTTTTAAAACTTTAGTACAAACTTTAAGTTTTAATGTTTGTCCATTAATAACAACAGTAACTGGTTGTAAATTTGGTTTCCAAACTCTTCCTGTTAATCTATGAGAGTGAGATATTTGGTTTCCAAAAGTGATTCCTTTACCAGAAATTTCACATCTTTGCATTGAAAGTCCCCCCTTCTAAAATAATAATTGCATATTATTATATCATTATATAAAAAATATATCAAGGATTTTTTAAAGAAATTAGAAAGAAATGAAAAAGAGTTTATGAAACAGAAAATTTAATAAAAAGACTTTTTATTTTTTATATAATAGAATAATTTTTTCTTTACTATTTTTTCAATTAATGAAATAATATGTTTATAACAAACTATAGCAAACGGAGGAAAATACCATTATGTTAAAAGAAGGAATGAAATTAGAGTACAAAAAAGTAGTAAGTCCTGAAGAAACAGCAGCAAGAGTAGCATCAGGAACATTAGAGGTATATGGAACACCAATGATGATAGCTCTTATGGAAAAAACATCTTTTGAGTTAGTTCAATCTGAACTTGCTGAAGGAGAGTCAACAGTAGGTATATCTGTAAATATAAAACACAACAAAGCAAACAAAATTGGAGATGAAGTTGTGTGTGAGTCAACTTTAGTAAAAATTGATGGAAGAAAACTTGTTTTTGATGTTAAGGTAACTCATAACGGAAATGTTGTAGGAGAAGGAGTTCACGAAAGATTTATAATCAACGTAGAAAAATTTCTTTCAAAATTAAACTAATTTAATTATAAAAAATTTAAAATATAGTAAAAAGCACTCTAAATTTTTAAAAAGGGTGCTTTTTTATTGTGGTTTATCTTTTGTTGTGATAAGATAAAAATAAAGAACATAATTATTCTACTTTCTAGTAATGATATTGATTTTTAAATTTAATTTTAAAAAGGAGATGAGAGTATGAAAGGTGTAGTTATTTTAGGAATTATTATATTATTAGTCATAGTTGTTGTTATCAAGTATCAAAATAAAAAATAACTAAGA
>JAHHTB010000142.1 GCA_020024855.1 Fusobacterium sp. | reverse complement strand
AATGTAGAAGATGAAAAAGATAAAATAAAAAAAGAAGTAGATTTGAACTATCCATTTCCAAAAGAAAGTTATAAGTATATTTTTGCTTTTTTAGATGAGATAAATGAATTGAAAAAAGGAAATGCATACTATAAATTTGAAAATTCAATTGATATAAAAGATAACCTAAAAAAACAATGGGCATTCTTTATGCAAGAAAGTATTAGAAAATATTGTGAAGAAGTAAAAGAAAAAGAAGATAAAGATGAATTAAGGGAAATATCAAAAAAGTTAAATCAAGTATATGAAACTATATCGTCTTTAGGAAAAGTAGAAAACAACGATGATAAGTTAAGTATAGAAAATTTATTAAAAATTGTAGAAATTAATAATTTAACAGAGATTCAAGAAAGGCTTTCTAGTATATTATATAATATTTTTATTAATGATTTATATTCTAGTACTCCATATACAATAGAGTTAGAAAGTATTCCAGAAGATGAAAAAATTAAAAAATGGTTAGAATCTTTAGGAGAAATTTTAAAATCATTTAAATGGTCAGAAAAAATAAAATTAAGAGATTTATTTAAAAATGCAGATTTTCCTTTTATAAATATGATGGAGGAGGATGAAATAGCATATAAAGATATACTGGATTTATATAAATTTTATAAAAGTTCAAAATCAGATGAAATAGCATTTATTAATAGAGTAAGAGAAGCATTAATTGAAACAGTAGTAGTTAAAAAAAATATAGAGGATGATGAGTTTCCATTTTAAACTAGAAATAAAATATTCATAAATAGAGGTTGAAATCATAAAAAATAATATTTCTAAAGTTGGAAGAGAATTTATGATATTTTAAGTTATAAAGAAGGGTTTATGAACTGACTGTAAAACAAAAAGTTTTTTACTAAATAGTGTTCGTAAAAAATTTTCATAATAACCTTATAGTTTATTCTTTGAGATTTTTCAGTTACTTATGGTATACTATACATATAAATTAAAGAAAAGAGGGGTATAGATATGAAAACGATAAATCCATATACTCCTGGTGCAGGGGTTATGCCTGGATATTTGGCAGGAAGAGATGAGGTTATTCAAGAGGGAAAAGATAGTATCTATTCTTTAATGCATGGTTATCCAAGACAACCAATAATATACTATGGGTTAAGAGGAGTAGGAAAAACAGTATTACTTACTGCTCTAAAAGAATATGCAATTAAAGAAGGAGTGTTAACATTCCATTTTGAAATACAAGAAAAAGTTTCTTTAATAAATGATATAATTTTATCAGCAAATCAAACATTATCTAAAATTAGTAAAGTTGAAAAAATTAAAAATATATTTGAAGTAGCTAAAAATAGTTTGCAAAGTTTTACATTAACTTACACGACAGGAGAAAACTCTGTAAGTGTTGAGATGAATAAAAAATTAGGTGAAATGATGCTTCAGAGTAATTTGGTAGAGTTATTACTAAATTTAGGAAGATTAGCAAAAGAAAGTAAGAATACTATTATATACTTTATAGATGAAATTCAATATGCTAAGCAGAATGAATTAGAAGCCTTGATAACAGCCCAACACAGAATAAATCAAGAAAGATTACCAATTACTATTATAGGTGCAGGACTGCCTAAAATATTAGTTAATGTGACAGAGTCAAAAACATATGCAGAAAGAATGTTTGCCTTTGTAGAAATATCATCTTTGGATTATGAAGATGCTAAAAATGCAATTGTTAATCCAGGGAAACCTTTTAATATTACATACACAGAAGAAGCGTTAAAAGAAATATATAAAATAACAGAAGGATATCCTTATTTTATTCAACAGTTTTGCTATATTATAAGCAAAAAATATAAAAATATTGATTTAGATATTGTAAATGAAATGAAAACATTCTTTTTTAAAGAGCTAGATAAAAGTTTCTTTAAGGTTAGATTTGATAAATGTACACCAAAAGAAAGAGAATTTATATTTGCTATGGTAAGTTGTGGTGAACTACCTTGTACAGTTGCAAATGTAGCACAAATTCTAAATAAAGATTTAAAAAGTATATCTCCAATAAGAGCAAGATTAATAAATAAAGGTTTAATCTATGCAACAAGATATGGAGAAATAGATTTTACAGTACCTAAATTTGATGAATTTTTAAAAAGAATAAAAATGAATGATGATATGGATAGATAAGGAATGGTAAAATGACAGCTAGAGATATAGTAGATAATAAAAAAAACAGTTCAATATATTGAACTGTTTTTTATATATTTATATATAGGTAAAATTCAGATAAAATTATAAAATAGTTTATAAATATTTAAAAAATACATTCTAATGAATCTAATAAAAATACATTTTATCAAAAACCATGCTTTTTGATAATTAGAAAAATGATAGTTTTTAAGCTTGAAATTATATAAAAAACTTTATCAAAATAACATTTTTTATAAGTAGACTTTTTGATAATATAAATGATAAAATATTTATATAATAATTTCAGAGAAGGTGTTTTTATGAAATATGGATATATTAGAGTTTCAACTAAAGAGCAAGATGAAACAAGACAGATACAGGCATTAAAAAATAATGGTGTGGCTTTGGATAAAATATATGTAGAAAAAGCTTCTGGTAAAAATTTTATTGATAGAACTGAATGGACAAAACTAATGGCTGTAGTTAGTATAGGGGATATTATAGTAATAAAAGAATTAGATAGACTAGGAAGAAATAATCAAGAGATTAAGGATACATATGCCCTTATTGGCAAAAAAGGTGTTTATCTTGAGTTTTTAGATACTCCTGAATTAAATACTTATGGAAAATCTAAAATAGAATTGGAATTGATTCAGCCTTTAGTTTTGCATTTATTAGGATATTTGGCAGAAAAAGAAAGAGAAAAAATGAAAGAACGTCAAAGAGAGGCTTATAATACTTTACCTAAAGATGAAAAAGGAAGGTTAATTTCAAGAAAGAAAAATAAAGTAGTGGGAAGACCTAATAAACAGGAAAGTTTAACTAAAGAACAAGAGAGGTTTATAAAAGCATGGCTTGACAACTCTCTAAAATTATCAGATTGTATAAAAGCGACAGGTTTATCTCAAGCAACACTTTATAGAATAAAGAAAAATAAAAAAGTATAAAAATTATTAAAAAAATATAAAATTATAGTGAAAAAAGTATAAAAACTATAAAATTAAGATAAAAAACTATTAAAAAACTATAAAAAATGTTAAAATAATATAAAAAGAAAGGAGAAAAATTTTATGCTTTCTGAAGAACTATTAATTTTAATAAAAAAAATACGTGAAATTAAAGCAGAATCCCAAAATATAGAAGTAAAATCAGCTCATAATGGTTGTCCTAAAAGATTATATGATACTTTATCAAGTTTTTCAAACCAAGATGGTGGTGGAGTAATTATTTTCGGTTTAGATGAAAAACAAGGCTTTGAAGCAGTAGGAGTTTATGATTTACAAGATTTACAAAAAAGTGTAACAGAACAATGTAATCAAATGGAACCAGCAGTAAGAGGAATATTTACTTTTACTGAATATGAAGATAAAAATATTTGTGCATTAGAAGTTCCTTCTGTAGAATTGATAGAAAGACCATGCTACTATAAGGGAGCTGGAAAAATTAAAGGTTCATATATAAGAGTTGGAGATGCAGACCTTCCAATGACTGATTATGAAATATATAGTTATGAATCATATAAAAGACATGTTCATGATGATGAAAGAGAAGTTGACCGTGTTGATTTATCATATATGGATAAAGATTATTTAGATAAATATATAATGGAAAAAAAGCAGGAAAAACCTAAATTTTCAAAATTAAATGAAGAACAAATTTATGAAATGCTAAATATAAAAAGAAATGAAAAATTTACTTTAGCATCTGTTATGAATTTTTCTTTATATCCTCAAGGTGTTTTTCCACAGCTTGGAATAACAGCAATAGTAGTACCTGGATATAATATAGGAGAATTAGGAGATTCAGGAGAACGTTTTATAGATAATAAGAGAATAGAAGGAACTATTTCAGAAATGCTTGAAGAAGCAATGACATTTTGTAAAAGAAATATGAAAATAAAAACCATAATAGACTCTGAAACAGGAAAAAGAAATGATAGACTAGAGTATCCTATTAATGCTGTAAGAGAAGCAATACTTAATGCTTTAATTCATAGAGATTATAGTGTGCATACAGAAGGAACACCTATACAGATTAATTTTTTTACAGATAGATTGGAAATTCATAGTCCAGGAGGATTATATGGAAGAATGACAGTAGAACAACTTGGTAAAGCAAGACCTGATCTGAGAAATCCAACACTAGCAACTATGGCTGAAAGTTTAAATCAAGCTGAAAATCGTTATTCAGGTATACCAACTATAAGAATGGAAATGAAACAATATGGACTTCCTGAACCTGTATTTAAAAATGGAAGAAATGAATTTATAGTTACTTTATATAATAAGGAAATAGAGCAGAAAAAAATATATTTAACTTTGGAAGATAAGATTGTAGAATTTTGTAAAGAACCAAAAAGTAGAAAAGAAATAGCTAATTTTTTAGAAATGAAGACAATAGCCTATGCTTATAGCAAATATATACAACCATTATTAGAACAAGGAAGACTAGCTATGACAAAACCTGATATTCCTACAAGCAAAAATCAAAAATATTTTAAAGTTAGATAATTTTTATTTGCAGATGAATGATAAGGAGCTTTAAAAAAAGAATTTTGATATAGGTAACAAACTTATTTTTGTAAAGATATAAACCATTTAAAAATAGGGTACTATATGAAAAAATATCAATAATCTCTATTTTGCAGAAAAATAATTCTTTTAACTAAGAA
>JAHHTB010000141.1 GCA_020024855.1 Fusobacterium sp. | reverse complement strand
CTCATATATTCCTCTTTAATTAAAATAGTTTTAAATTTTATAGAATTTATAAATAGAATGTATCTTATTTATAAGGGATTGTCAATGAATATTAAAAGATAAATAAAAAAAGTGTTGACTAAAAAATAGAAATATAGTATTATAAATCATAAAATAAATATGGGTAAAGTAATGGAAACATTATGGCACAAAGCTAAAGGGTCTTTAAACTGACAGCCAGCTGCAATTTAAAAAAGATTTATATCTTTTTAGATTGCAGCTTTTTTTATTTAAAAATTTATTAAGGAGAGGAAAATGAAAAATAGTAAAAAATTAATGAAAATTTTATTTTTATTAGGAATAGTAATTTTTATGATGGGATGTACAAATACAAATAACTCACTTCAAAGAAGAAATACTTCTTTAGGAAGTCTTAATGATGCTTACAATAGAAAAAATGGAACAGAGGGGAGATCAATGATAGTAGATACTATAATAGCAACTACTTTATACAATCATCCAGAAATTATTCCAGTGATAGGAAAGAGTAAGACAAAAAGTAGTACAACAACTAACATGAGTTCAATTTCAAATACAATGTCTAATAGTCAAGTATTTTCAAATGGAAACAGTAGTTTTTCAAAAATGAATAGTACAACAACTACTCATACAAGAAGTAAATCAAAAACAAAATCAGTTACAACAGGTGTAGGAATATCACCTAATCTTGATTTCTTTTTAAGATAAATATAAATATTGGTAAAGTAACGGAAACGTTATGACACAAAGCTAAAGGGTCTTTAAACTGACAGCCAGCTGCAATTTAAAAAGATTTTATTTCTTTTTAGATTGCAGTTTTTTTATAAAAAATTAAAAATAAGGAGAGAAAATTTATGAAAAAAATATTATTAGGGATGACATTACTTTCAACAATTGCAATGGGAGCAGAGGGAACAAACTTATATCTAAGAGCAGGAGCAGATATAAATGGAAAATTTGATGTAATAGTTGACAATGATTTTATTGCAAATAAAAAGAAAGCAGATAAGATAGGACATGAAATAGCAGTAGAGGTTACAAAAGAAGTATTACCAAATTTTGAGTTAGGATTAGGAGTAGCTTATCAAAATCATGGAAAAGCAGAAAAAAATATTTATAATATCTCAGCTGGTCAAAATATAACTAATTATTACGAAATGCCAGAAATGAAATCAATACCATTATATGTAACAACAAAATATAATTTACCAATAAATACAATGGTAAAACCATATTTAAAAGCTGACTTAGGTTATTCTTTTAATAAAATAGATGGAAAATTAGGGATAATTGATATTAGAGGTGGAAAAAGATTAAACATTCCAAGCTATGAAACAGAAATTAAAGATGGAACATACTTTGGAATTGGTGGAGGATTTGAATATAATGATTTCACTATGGATTTAATGTATAAGATAAATAAAGCTGAATTAGAATATGGAGAAAAAGATAGTAAAAAAAGAGAAAAGAAAGATTTAGATTATTCAAGAATAACACTTTCAGTTGGATATAAATTTAATTTCTAAAGAAAAATAGCTGACTATACTTAGTCAGCTATTTTTTAATAATTTCTTAGGGGAGAGAAATTTTATAAACAAATTACTTGTTTCATTAATTAAGACATAAAAAACTTGTAAAAAGTTTAATTAGAAAATAAATTTTTTATAAGAAGATCTTTAAGTTGATAAATATCTATATTTATTTTTAAAGATCTTTTTAAATTTGTAAGTTTTTCATCATTTAAATAATTTTCATCAATAAAATTTTCAACATTTAAAATATTAATATCTTCATCTGAAAAAGAATTTATAATTTTTAAAAATCTTTCTCCATAGTTTTTAAATTTTTGATTTCCAATTCCTCTTATTTTAAGCATATCCCAACGATTGATTGGTTTTTTCTCAGCTAATTCAATAAGAGTTAAATCAGAAAAGATATTGTAAGGGGCAACTCCCTCTTCTTCACTTATCTCTTTTCTCAATTTATTAAGATTTTCAAAAAGAGGGTCTTCATAATAATCAAAAGAAACTGTTTCATTTGAACGTCTTAATATTATTTTTTCATCTTTTAATATTGCAAAAGAATTTTTATTAAGCTGGACAGTAGGAAAACTTCCAGCACTAAGTTCTAAATATTTTTCTGAAATTAAGAAATTTATAAATTCTTCTAACCATTCCTGTTCTTTATCTTTCATAATTCCAAAAGTGGAAAGAGAAGTGTAGCCTTTTCTTTCAACCTTTGTATCAGCTTTTCCAAGTAAAATATTAACAAGAGTTGAAATTCCAATATTTTCTTTTGCTCTACCAATACATGAAATAACCATTTTAGATTCAGTTGTAAGATTTTCTACATCAGTAGCTTTTTTACAGTTTCCACAATTTCCACAATAACTTTTTATTCTCTTATCTCCAAAATATTGAAGAATAAATTCACGATAACAACTTTCAAGATAAGCATATTCCACCATCTTATCAAGTTTTTTTCTTTTTATCTGTTTTATTTTATCACTTGATTCTTCATTGTTAATAATAAAAAATTCTTGAGTGGCTATATCTTCCTCAAAAAATAAAAGGATAGCCTCACTTTGTACCCCATCTCTTCCAGCACGTCCAGCCTCTTGATAATAACTTTCTAGATCTTTTGGTATATTTCTATGAATAACAAAACGTACATTTGATTTATCTATTCCCATTCCAAAAGCATTGGTTGCTACCATAATTTTAATATCATCTTTTAAAAATCTATCTTGGAAATCAGTTCTTTCTTTTTCAGAAAGCCCAGCATGATATTTTCCTACATTAAATCCCTTTAGTTCAAGATAGGCATAAAGATTATCAACCTCTTTTCTTGTTGATGCATAAATAATTCCAGATTTATTTTTATTATCTTTAAGGTATCTCACTATATATGCCTCTGGAACAACTCCTCTTTCAACTTTAAAGAATATATTGTCCCTATCAAAGCCATCAACATATTGATAGCATCTATCCATATGAAGAAGTTTTTCAATATCATCTCTAACTTTAGGGGTAGCAGTTGCAGTTAGAGCAAGAATTTGAATATTTTTTTCCATAGATTTTATAAATTTTGGAATTTCAAGATAACTTTTTCTAAAATCATGTCCCCATTGTGAAATACAATGAGCTTCATCAACAGCAATTAAAGAAATATTAATTCCTTTCATAAAATTTATAAATTTTTCATTTATAATTCTTTCTGGAGCAAGATAAACAATTTTAACTTTACCACTTTTAATTTTTCTTAGAGCATCAATATATTCCTCTTTTGTAAGAGTTGAGTTAATATATATAGCATTGACACCTAATATTTTAAGAGCATCAACTTGATCTTTCATAAGTGAGATAAGTGGAGATATAATAAGAGTAATACCAGAAAAAATAAGAGCAGGAATTTGATAGCAGATAGATTTTCCCCCACCTGTTGACATAACTCCAAGGGTATCTCTTTTACTTAAAACACTATTTATAATATGTTCTTGTCCCTTTCTAAAAGAATCATATCCATATATTTGTTTTAAAAATTTTAATGCTTCTATTTTCATCTATATCTAAAATCCCTTTTAATTATTTTGAATTTAAAAATTTAATTGCATTTTTATCAGAGTTTTTACACATTTTTCTAAAAATTTTTGCAGTTACCTTAACATCATCAAGACTACTGTGGAATGAGTAACAACTTACATCAATATTGTAAAAATCAGCAGTTTCTGATAATCTGGGGTTTTTATATCCATAAAATGATGGAATTTTTAAAATATTTTTATTTGTTGCCATGGTATCAAAGGTGTAAGGGATATCAATATATCCATCAATATATTTTAAATCAAACTTAATATTATGCCCAATAAAATGTTTTGTTTTATTACAAAATATTTTAAAGCTTTCAATATCTTCATAAAAGAATTTTGGATAAGAGCAGTTATTTCTCCTCTTAGTAATTTCATTTTTTGTAAGTCCGTTTACAGAGATGGCATCTAGATTTTCTTTCTCTCCGTCTTTTATATAATAATATCTATCATATGTCTCAAATTCTTTTAAAAATATATTTTTATTTAAATCATAAAAAATTTTGATAGCTGAAATAGAAAGAACAGAACACTCTATAGTAAGTCCATTTGTTTCAGTATCAAAGATTATAATTGGAATAATTTTTGAGTTCACACTATTTTTCTCCTTTTTAAATAAAAGATTCTCATATAATATTACTATACATGATTAATAAAAAAATTAAAAGGAAAAAATAAAAAAGGTATAAAATTTATTTGAATGTCAAAATATTAGTGTACTAAAAATAAACAAATTGATGAAATAATACTTGACATTTTTTTATTTATACTGTATATTTAAAGTATCACCAAAGTAGTAAAATAAATTTTAAAGTTTAGATCATTTAGGAGGTAGAAAATGCACGTAATAGACAAAGATACTTGTATCGGATGTGGAGCTTGTGAAGGAACTTGTCCAGTAGGAGCAATATCTGCAACTGACGACGGAAAATTCGAAATCGGAGACGCTTGTGTTGATTGTGGAGCTTGTGCTGGTGGATGTCCAGTATCAGCAATCGCAGCTGAGTAATCCTAATAGGAAATTAATCTGAAAATCCAGAGATTTTTCTCTGGATTTTTTTTATATTTTCTACTATTTTTTGTATATTTTCATCAGTTATTTTATTTTGATATTTTTTGAAATTATCAATACTTGATTTAAATTTTTTTCTTGAAATTTTTTTATGTTTTTATAAGTTCGTTAATATTGGTAATTTTTTAGCTATTTAACCTCACTTTCTTTTATCTAAATTTATAATTTTTATCACAATCTAAATTAAATAG
>JAHHTB010000140.1 GCA_020024855.1 Fusobacterium sp. | reverse complement strand
AATTGTATCTTTTGAAGAAAGATTAAATTATTTTAAAGAAAAAGAACTAGATGACAAAGACTTAGAAGAAATTAATAAATATGTAAAAGATATTTTAAAAAAATATTTAAAAAGTAATAGTTATGTGGCTGGTTATGATTTTATAAATGGAGAGATTAATCCTATACAAGAAGAAAAAGAATTAAAAACCATATCACTTAAAAAAAATGAAAAGATTTCCGATAAAAAAGATGAGATAATAAATCTTCTTAATAAAATTGAAAAAATTATAGAATATTTTAATTCTTCTGATGCTAAAAAATATATTAGAGGAAAAAACTTAGTTTATACAATTATAAAAAATGGTTGGGATGGAGTAAGTTTTTTATATAAGCAAACTAAGGAAAAAGATATTTATAAGGATTTCAAAAATTATTTTCTAGCTCCAGTTTATGAATATTTAGAAAGTGATATAGAAAAATATAAATATAATTGTTTTATTTGTGATAGAAAAATTAAAAATTTAGATAACGACTTTAATTTTTTAGTAAATACAGGATTTGATATAAGTAGAAAACTTTCTCATGTTTGGAATTTTACAAATGATGTTTCTATGTGTCCTATATGTAAGCTAGTATATAGTTGTGTCCCTGTTGGATTTACTTACGTTTATGGTTCAGGGTTATTTATAAATGCAAATACAAATATTAATGAGCTAATTAAAATAAATTCATTAATAAAAACTGAAATTTATAGAGGGGACTCACTTTCTGGAATTTATAAAATATTAAATAGAGAATTACAAAAAGATATTAAGTATGAATTAGAAGATATTCAGCTTGTCAGATTTGAAAATGAAAAATATTTCTTTAATATCTTATCAAAAAATATGATAAGAGTTTTAATTGATTCAAAAGATGATTTTATAAAAATTGAAAATCAAAGTTATACATTAAATGGAGAAAATTATAGCTTAAATGATGAGATAAGTAAAAAAATACTAAATAATGAAAATTTATTTAATCTAATCCATAAAATAATTTATTCAAAAGTTTCTATGAGTAGTAAATATTTAACTGAAAAGGCAATCTTTGCAACTATTAAAATAAATTTTAGAATATTAAAGGGGACAGGATATATGGATAATAAAGAATTGGATATTTTAACAAAGGCTAGATTAGCTGGAAGAAATTTAAAAGAAAAATATGAGGCAAAAGGTTCTGAACATAAGTTACAAGGAATTTGTTATAGATTATTAAATGGAATAAAAACAAATAATATTTCTATGACAATGGATACTATATTAAACTCTTACCTATATTGCAATGAGGGTGTTCCTAAAATTATAGTTGAAATGATGGAAAAAGAAGAAGTTTTTAAAGAGATGGGGTATGCTTTTGTGTCTGGGTTATTATCTATAAAATATGATGAAAATAGTGATAAGGGGGATAAATAATATGCAAACAAAAGGGTTAACTATGACAATGATTTTTGAGGCAGAAAGTGCAAACTATGGAGAGGGAATAGGAAATGTTGCAACTTTAAAAAAATTATCAAGAGGAAATGGAAACCAATATACATATATTTCAAGACAAGCTATAAGATATAATATTGTGGAACAACTGGGAGAAGAAAAAGCAAAAGTTGAGGCATCTGGTTCAGGAGATAAAAAAGTAATTCAATTTTCTGCTGACTCAACTATCTCTGATTATCCTGAAATAGATTTCTTTGGATATTTAAAAACAGAAAAAGGAAGTAGTGGAAAAAAACGTTCTGCTATTGTTAGATTATCTAATGCCGTTTCAACAGAGAGTTTTAAAGGGGATTTAGATTTTTTAACAAATAAAGGACTTGCTGATAGATTAAATGAAAATATGAATATAGCTCAAGCTGAAATCCATAAATCTTATTATGTTTATACTTTAGCTATTGATTTAGAGCAAGTTGGTATAGATAAAAATTATGAAATAGAGTTATCAAAAGATGAAAAAGTAAGAAGAGTTAATAAACTTTTAGATACTATTGCTTTCTTGTATAGAGATATCAGAGGAAGAAGAGAGAATTTAAGCCCACTTTTTGTAATAGGTGGAGTATATGATATTAAAAATCCAATTTTTGAAAATTTAGTTAAGATAAAAGAAAATAAAGTAATGGTTGAAGATATTAATTCAGGTATTTTTGACAATATGAGAGAGGACACTATAAGTGGTGTTATTGATGGAAAATTTGATAATACAGAAGAAATAAAAACTATTTTAAATTCTCAAACTATTCCTAATTTCTTTGGTGCTTTAAAAGAAAAGGTAAAAGATTACTATGAAAGCAATTAGACTAAAAATAAAGCAAAATTTAGTGAATTATAAATTTCCTACGAGCTTTCAATTAAAGGAAACTTATCCATTACCACCATATTCTACAATAATAGGAATGGTTCACAATGCTTGTAATTATTTAGAATATAAACCTATGATGGTGAGTATTCAAGGAAAATATCATTCAAAAGTAAATGATTTAGCAACAAGATATGAATTTAAAAGTGGAATGAATTTTGATGCAACTAGACATCAAATAAAAGTTGGAGAATATGGGGTTTCTATGGGAATTTCAACAGTAGAACTTTTATCAGATGTTGAACTTGTAATTCATATTATGCCTGAAAACCAAGATTTAATAATGGAAATTTATAATGCTTTTAAAACTCCAAGAGAATATATTTCTTTAGGTAGGAGAGAAGACCTTGTAATAATTGAAGAAGTTAAAATAGTTGAAATTTTAAAAGAGAAGATTAGAGGGGAAAATATACAAACTGATGAAAATTATAGAGCATATGTTCCTGTGGAAATGATAACTAATAAAAATGTTTTTGTAAATGGAGAAATAGAAGAAATTCAATATAAAGGAACTATGTATAAAATTAATAAGAACTATGAATTAATAAATTATGGAACTAAAAAAGCTCCAAAAATATTTAGAAAATGGAATAAAATAAAGGTTCATTATGTTTCAAATTTATCAGCATCAAGAAGAAAAGAGGTTACTTTAGATGAAGATAAATACATGGTATTTTTTGCCTAATAAATTTAAAAAGAGGTTATTTATAAATGGATAATAAATTTGAAAATCATTATTTAGCAAAATCAAATCCAAGAGAAACAATTCAAGAACACACAGATAAACTTTTAAAAAATTTAAATATATTACAAAATACCTATCCCAATTTATTTTTAAATTGGGATATTTTAGATATGTTAAAATTTGCTTGTTTGTATCATGATATTGGAAAAATAAACGTGTCTTTTCAAAAAAGAATTATGGGTGGAAAAGAGGCTCAAATACTTCCTCATGCACTTTTTAGTCTTTGTTTTCTTGATGGTGATAATTTATGTGATGAAATTTATGAAAAGTATTTAGAGATGGGAGAAAGTGATGATGAGGCAGAGAGAAAGGCTGAAAACTTTCTTATAATAGTGGCAAATGCAATAGCATATCATCATGAAAGAGATTTTCCTAGTAATGCCCGTGAAATAATAAAAAAGAATATTGAAAGTTTGAAAGAAGAAGTAAAAAACTTTAAATATGATAAGATTAAAATTTCAAATGTAGAGGAGATTGCATCTGATTTTTTTAGATTAGGTTATAGACCTATGCCTTGTAGTCCTACTGATAGAGATTATAAAAATAAAAATGAGATTTTTGAAAAATATATATTAGTAAAGGGATTATTAAATAGAATAGACTATGCAAGTAGTGCTGGAGATAATATTTTAGTTGAAAGAGAAAATAATTTTCTTTTACAAAAATTAAATGAAATGATAAATGATTGGAAAAAAGAAAATCCAAATACTGATTGGAATGAGTTGCAAAAATATATGATTGAAAAGAGAGATTCCAATTTAATTGCCATAGCTCAAACAGGTATGGGAAAAACAGAGGCTGGTTTACTTTGGCTAGGAAATTCTAAAGGATTTTTTATTTTACCATTAAAAACTGCTATTAATGCTATTTATTGTCGTATTAAAGATGGAATTATAAAAGAGAATATAGAGGAAAAAGTTGGTTTACTTCATTCTGAAACAAGGGATATTTATTTAAAAGATTTTTCTAATGAAGATTTATACCTTTATTATGAAAGTACAAAACAATTATCACTTCCATTAACAATTTGTACTTTAGACCAAATATTTGATTTTGTATATAGATATAAAGGATTTGAAGCCAAACTTGCCACTCTTTCTTATTCAAAAATAGTTTTAGATGAAATACAGATGTATTCTCCCGATTTACTTGCTTATGTTATTAAAGGGCTAAAATATATTACAAAGTTAGGTGGAAAGTTTGCTATTTTAACTGCTACTTTTCCAAGAATAATAGAAGATTTATTGAGAAAAGAGGGAGTAAATTTTGAAGTGTCTAAAAATTTTGTCAAAAAAGATTTACCTTTAAGGCATAATGTTAAAGTTGTGGAAAATACAATAGACATAGATTTTATAATCTCAAAATATAATCAAAATAAAGTTCTTGTTATTTGTAATACAGTTAAAGAGGCACAAAGAATTTATGAAGAACTTAAAGAAAAAGGATTAAAAGCAAAAGAGATTAATTTATTCCATAGTAAATATACAAAAAAAGATAGAAATATAAAGGAAGAACAGATTTTAAAAATAGGAAATAAAAAAAGTAAAGACTATGGAATTTGGATTGCTACACAGGTTGTAGAAGCCTCTTTAGATATAGATTTTGATATATTAATTACAGAATTATCTGATTTGAGTGGACTTTTTCAGAGAATGGGAAGATGTTACAGAAATAGAAATTTATCAGAAGAAAATCCAAATTGCTATGTGTTTATAGGGAATGAAAAAAATAAAAATACAGGAATTGGATATGTAATTGATAAAGATATTTATGAACTATCTAGAAG
>JAHHTB010000014.1 GCA_020024855.1 Fusobacterium sp. | reverse complement strand
GAAAAATATATACTATGACAATTCTCTTTTTATTGATACAAGTATTAGAAGTGATTTTATAGATACAACTTTATTTAAAAAATATTTTCTTAAAAAAAATCTTACTTTTGATGAAAAAGAAATATTGAAAAATATTGTTAATGACTTATACACAAAAGGATATAGAATATTTTGGACTGATGACTTAAATACAGTTAATTCCTATTTGATACTTTTAAAAGGAAAGAGTTGCTTACTTGGTTCATCTGGAGTAAAAGATGAAATATATAAAAATATCTTTAAACAAAATATAAATACTCATGTAAATACTAAAGAAGCACATATTTGGTATAAAAATAAAGAAAATACTATTGCCACTGAATTTGTAATACAAGGTTTAGATATTGATTATCCTGTTATCGTTTTTGGTGGAGACTACTATTTAGAAAATGGAAATTGGAAAATTTCATCAAACATTAAACAAAGTAAAAAATATGTATTTTCAGATATTAATAAATTAGTAGGTAATATTTATAATGTTCTTCTAACAAGAGGAAGAAAAGGAATGTTATTATACTTTCCAAAAGAAATAAAATACTTAGATGAATTAAAAGAATTTACTAAAGAAATTAATATTATTCAAAAATAATTAAAAACTAAAAGTATTTTTCTAATTTTTATTATTTTTACAATATAGACAATCTTTAGTTTTTATTGTATCATATAATATAGCTTTCTTTTTAATAGGGGGACAATGATGAACGAATTACTTCTTAGAGAACAAATAGATGATCTTTATGATAATGGAGAATACGAAGAGGGACTAAAACTTCTTAAAGAAGAAGAAAAAAATGGAAATGATAGCTCTTGGCTTTTTTGTAATATAGGTTGGGGACTTGGAAGAATTGGTAAAAATACTGAAGCATTAGAATACCTAAGAAGAGTTGAAGTAAGAGAAGAACCTGATGAAGATGGTTGGCTTAATTCTGAAATAGGTTGGAATTTAGGACTTTTAGGAAAAATAAAAGAGGCTCTTTTTTATTTGAAAACTGCTAAATCTATTGGAAGAGATGATATTTGGATTAATTCTGAAATAGCTTGGAACTTAGGTAAATTAGAAAAATATGAAGAAGCTCTTTTCTATTTAAAACAAGCAGAGGCTTTAGGAAGAGATGACTATTGGATACGTTGTGAATTTGGTTGGGATTTAGAAAATCTTGATAGATTTGATGAAGCTCTTGGATATTTTAATGTTGCTAAAGCCCAAAAAGGTGGAGATATTTGGCTTGATTCTCAAATAGCATGGATATATGGAAAAATTGAAAAATTTGAAAAAGCTTTAGAACTTCTTAAAGATATAAGAAAAAGAGGAAGAAATGATACTTGGTTAAAATCTCAACTAGCTTGGAATTATGGAAAACTTGGAAAACATAATGAAGCTCTTGATTTACTACTTGAAGTTTGTAAAGATGGTAGAAATGATATCTGGATAAATAATGAAATTGCTTGGAACTTAGGTAGAATAGGTGAACATGAAAAGGCTCTTGACTATTTAAAAAAATCTAAAAAACTTGGAGCTGATGAGTGCTGGATAAATACAGAACTTGGTTGGAACTATGGTAGAACAAAAGATTATAAAAAAGCTATTAAATGTCTTTTAGAAGCCAGAAAACTTGCTAAAGAAGAAAATTTATCATGGCTCGACAGAGAACTTGGTTGGAATTATGGAAGAATAAATAACTCTAAAAAAGCTATCAAATATCTTCTTGAAGCAGAAAAAAATGATACTCTCGATGATTGGCTTGCAACAGAACTTGGCTGGAATTATGATAAAATTGGAAAATATGAAGAGGGACTTTCCTATCTTTTAAAAGCTAAAGATTTAGGTAGAGATGATGACTGGGTCAACTCTGAAATTGGTTGGGCATATAGTTCACTGGGAGAGTTTGAAACTGCTCTTAAATATCTTTTTATAGCTAAAGATATGGGTAGAGAAGATAGTTGGCTTTATTCTGAAATTGCTTGGAATTATAAAGAGCAAAATAAATATAAAATAGCTCTTGAATATTTTCTAAAATCAGAAGAACTTGGAAAAGATACAAGTTGGTTTTATGAAAATACTGCTACTTGTTTTGAAAAATTAAAAAAATATGATAAAGCATATGAGTATTATAAAAAAGCATATGAAAAAGAGAGTAGCGAATTTTTAGAAAATAAAATAAATGAAGTGAAGAAAAAAATAAAAGTTAAATAGAAAATGGAGGACGTTACAATCCTCCATTTTATTATAGAATTAAATTTATACTCTTTTAACTTAATCTATGATCTTAGTTTTAGCTAAATTTTTATACCAATAAGCACTTTTCTTTGGATATCTTTCTTGAGTATCAAAATCTACATAAAATAATCCATATCTTTTTTCATATCCATTTGACCATGAAAAAACATCCATTAGAGACCATATAAAATAACCTTTTACAATAGCCCCATCTTGAATAGCATCTGCTATAACTTCAAAATGTTTTTTTACATAATCTATTCTAGCATCATCATAAACAGTATTATCTATAAATTCATCTTTATAACCAAGTCCATTTTCTGTAATATATATTTTTTTATAATTTGGATAATCTTTTTTTATTCTCATAATCTGATCATAAAGTCCTTGAGGATAAATAATCCAATCCCATTCTGTTCTTGGTATATCCATATTTAGTTCTCTTTGACCTATACCTTTTATCTGATATTTTGAACTTCCTTTAGTACCTTTTGAATTATGAGTAATTTCTGTTTCACCATGGAATTCTTTCATCCAATCACTCATATAATAATTTATTCCTAAAAAATCATTTAAATCCTTAGCTGAATCTAAAATTTTTAAATCTTCTTCTCTTATATCTAATTTACCACCATTTTCTTTTAAAATATGTTCTACTCCAGCCATAGTTTCTTTAGAGTATCCACCAAGATAAGTAGCATCTAATATAAATTTATTATGAAGAATATCCTCTAATTCTGCTGCTCTTACATCTGCTGGATTATTCTTGTCTGCTGGATACTTCTTAGGTAGAGCATGAACAATACCTATTTCTCCATCAAATTTTTGTTCCTTATAGTATAAAACAGCTTTAGCATGTGAAAGCATCATATTATGATGAGATTGGAATACTTTTTCAAGATCATATAATATTCCTGGTGGAAATTTTCCAACAAGATACTGTCCATCTCCAATTGGTCCTATTTCATTAAAGGTTGTCCATTTTTTTACTTCTGGAAATTCATTAAAACAGAACTTTGCATATTCAACAAAATGTTCTATATTTTCACGATTTAAAAAATCTCCATTTGAATGTAATACCTCTGGAGTATCAAAGTGATGTAAAGTTACAAAAGGTTCAACATTTCTTTTTTTACATTCAGCAAAAAGTTTATGATAAAATTCTACACCTTTTTTATTAACTTCACCATATCCCTTTGGAAAAATTCTTGACCAAGCTATTGAAATTCTAATTGCATTTATATTAAATTTTTCACATAGTTCTAGATCTATAGGATATTTATTATAAAAATCACTAGCTGGTTCAGCTCTATACCAATAATTTTGTTCTAAATAAGTGTCCCAAGCAACTCTTCCTTTTCCATCTATATTAGTTGCTCCTTCTGCTTGATAAGCTGCTGTTGCTGCTCCAAATAAAAAATCTTCTGGTAATTTTCTCATAAATTTATTCTCTCCTTTACCTAACCATTTAATATATTACTTACAAACTCTAAAGATCCTTTTCCATCTCTTGTAAGTTTTATATACTGCATTCCCTCTGTTTTCACAACTTTTACGCCTAATCTATCAGCATCTTGTTTTATATCTTCATAATTTGAAGCCACTTGAGGAGCAAGAATTATTAAATCATAATCTTTCATAATATCCATATGAGAACCATAACTTCCAGCTGTTCCTTTTAATCTAACACCATGTTCTTGTGCTGCTTTATTTAAAGCATTAGCAAGAAGTCCTGATGTTCCTCCACCTGCACAAAGAACAAGAACATTTATTTCTTTTTCTCCTGATTCTATAATATTTATGTTTTTTTCTTTTAAAATTTTCTCAGCTTTTTTTGTATCAAAATTTTCTAATACTTTGGCTTTTAATTCTTCATTTACTTTTCCACTTCTTTCTTCTTCTAATACTTGGTTATCAAAAACTCTAAAAAATGGATAATAAATTAAAGTATCTACAACTATCAATAAAACAGCTAATATTAAGCTTAAAAAACTTAGACCAGTTCCAAGAACTATTCCAAGAGGAGCAGGAGTTGTCCAAGGTAAAAAAATACTAAAACTATTCATATTTAATATATCAATAAAAAATTTAAATATCCATACATTCGCTATTGGAGCAAATACAAATGGAATGAAGAAAATAGGATTTAAAACTATAGGAGCTCCAAATAATATTGGTTCATTTACTCCAAAAAACGTAGGCACTACTGATGCTTTTCCTATTGCTTTATTTCTTTTTGCTTTTGATAACCACATAAACATAAATGGTACAACTAAAGTTGCTCCTGTTCCACCCATTGTTACAATAAACATTTGAGTTCCTGTAGTAAGTATCTTATCTGCATGTTGTCCTACTTGTAAAGCCATATAGTTTGTTTCAATATTTGTATAAATAATTGCAGCTATTGCTGGCTCTACAATAGATGGTCCATGTATTCCAACAAACCAAAATAAAGCATAAGCACCAAAAATAATCGTAATACCTAAATAACCTTCAGCTGCTGTAAATAATGGTCTCATAAGAACTGTTATAGATTCTGCCATACTTACTCCTAGCAATTTTCTAACAGTTAAATCTAAAATATAAATTACAACTATTGTTAGTCCAAATGGGATTACATCTTTAAAAACTTGTGAAATATTAGGTGGTACTTCTTTTGGCATTTTTATTGTTACATTATTTTTTATACAAATATTATAAAGATTTACTGTAATAAATGCAACAATAAAAGAAGTAAGAAGACCTTTAGTACCAAGATATGAATTACTAAATCCACCTTCTATAGAATCAGCAGCAAGAATTAAAAATCCTGTCATACTTGCTATCATAGTTGATAAAAAATTAATTTGATTCGTTTTTTCTAATTTTCTATTAAAAGAATCAGTAAGAGCTTTGGCTGTAGTTCCAGCTACTAATATTCCAACTATTCCCATAGTATAACCATATGGTTTCATCAACATATCAACTATTTCTTTTGGCCATTCATATCCAAAAATATTAGGTACAAAAGCAATTAGTAAGAATACACTTGAAAATAAAATTACAGGCATTACAGAAATAAATCCATCTCTAATTGCTCTTAGATAAATATTACGAGAAATTTTTTCAAAAGTAGGCTTCATTTTTTCAACTTGCTTAATTACTCTATTCATAATTATCCTCTCCTATATAATTCTATCATATGTTTTACTAAATCTTTTAAAACTAGTGTTGTCATCAAATGGTCTTGAGCATGAATAAAAATAACATTTGGCTCTACATTTTCACCATTTGCCTCTTTAAATATTAATTCAGTTTGAGATCCATGAGCATTAATTATACATTTATTTCCTTCTTCTACTAATTTTTCAGCTAAATCAAAATTACCTTTACTTGCTTCATTCATAGCTTCAAGAAATTTTGTACGAGCATCACCTGCATAAGCAACAATTTCAATTGCAACATCCATTAATTCATCTTTATTCATATAAATTCCTCCATCTTTTAATCAGTATATTCTCCATTATTCCATTTTTGTAATTCCTCATCAAAGAAATCCTCTCTATTTTGTAATGGATTAAAAGTTTCAATACTATTTATTTTTTTTATTAGTTTTTCATTTTCTTCTGTTTTTTCATATTTTGTTTCAATAAATTTTTCTATAATATCAAACATTAATAACTCTCCAGTTATTTTTCCACCAAAACCTAAAACATTTGCATTTAAATTTTTTCTAGCATAAATAGCTTGACTCATATTTGTAACAAGAGCTGCTCTTATTCCAGATACTTTATTTGCAGCATTATTTATCCCAACACCTGTACCACATATACATATACCAATGTCTGCTTTTTTTGAAACAACTTCTTCTCCTACTCTTTTTCCATAAATAGGATAATGAGTTCTTTCAAAGTCATAAGTTCCACAATCAATGACTTCATGCCCTTTTTCTATCAAAAAATTTTTAACTCTATTTTTTACATCGGTAACAATGTGATCACATCCTATAGCTATTTTCATAATCCACCTCTTTACTAACACATTTTATTTAACATATCAATTCTAATTTGATGTCTACCAGCTGAATAATTTGCTTTTATAAATTCATCAACAATATTTTTTGCAAGTTGTATTCCTACTATTTCTGATCCTATAGAAATAAGTCTAGAATTATTATGTTCTCTTGTCATATATGCAGTTCTTTCTTCTGATACAATAGCAGCTATCATATTTTTTATTTTTGTAGCAACTATAAAACTTCCTTCTCCATAAGCATCAAATACTATTCCAAGAGAATCTTTTTTTAGCAAAACTTCTTTTGCCACTCTTTGAGTTGAATCAACAAAATCTAATTTATCATCATTTGTTAGATCTAGTACTTCAATATTTTTTTTTAATAAATGTTCCTTTATTATGTTTTTTAAATTTGTACCCTGTGCATCTGCACCTAAAACAATTTTCATAAAAAGCTCCTCTCCTGTTTTGTTTTTCACTACTACAATTCAATAATAACAAATTTTGTTGTTTTTTTCAACTATTTTTTGTTATTTTCAAACATTTTAGCTATGTATAGACATTTTTTTATGTTATAATCTATCATTATTTTGTTTTATCTATCCTTATTTCATTTATTTATTCTTTGTTTGAAAAATCAACATAAAAATGATACAATAAATATAAATAACAAAATAAAAGGTGAGTCATAATGAAGAAGGAAGAGAGACTGGAAATTATTTCAAAAATGGTAGATGAAAAAAATTATGTTAGATTAGTCGATATAGTTGAAAAATTACAAATATCTGATATGACAGTACGAAGAGATTTAAATGAACTTGAATCAAGGGGAGCTTTAATAAGAATTCATGGTGGAGCAAAAAGTAGAAATAGTTTAAAATATAAAGAAAAATCCCATGTAGACAAATATCTTATTAATATGGAAGCTAAAAAAATAATAGCAGAAAAAGCTGTAAAATTAATAGAAGAAGGTGATGTTATTTTTTTAGGAGCTGGTACAACTGTGGAATTATTAGCTAAAAAAATAAATCATAAATCTCTTACTATTGTTACAAATTGTTTACCTACCTTTAACTCATTAGTTGAAAAAGAAACAGAAACATTTAATGTTTATCTTCTTGGTGGAAAAATGAGAAAGATAACAAAATCTTTTTTAGGTGAATTTGTAAATATCTTGATAAAAAAGATGAAATTCAATAAGACTTTTGTTAGTGCTAATGGAGTAAAGAATAAAGATATTATGACCTCTGTTTTTGAGGAAGGAAATACTCAAAAAATTGCTTTAGATAATTCAGAAAAAAAATATTTACTTATAGATGATAGTAAAATAAATGTAGAAGATTTTTATGTTTTTTATTCTTTAGATAAAATGACTGGTGTTGTAACAAATAAAGAAAAAAATGATATGTTAAACCAATTTGCTAAAAAAGTTTATTAATAGAAAAATGGAGGATATTAATCCTCCATTTTATTTTCTTTTATTCTTTTTATTAAATAGTCAAATCCTCTAAGTATTACTCCTACTGTATAAACAGGGAATAGAAAAAGAACTACTGCCCATTTAACAAAAGTATTTGAATAATTTCCTTTATACATAAGATTTCCTTTTAATCTATAATTAAAATTTATTTACTATTTTTGTTCTGCTCCAGGATTTTCTGCTTTAACCATTCTTATCATATCAAGAACTTCCATATTTGCCTTAGGAATAACAACTCTTACTGTTGAATTTGGATTAGCTACTTCAACTTCTTCTTCATGTCCATTTCTTCCTATTAACATCATTTTTGGAAGAACTATTTTTCTTGGATCATATTTAGGAGTTACAACTTCTAACTCTTCACCTGTTGAAATTCTATTTCTTATAGCAAGAATATATTCATCATCAGAAATTTTCTCAATAACCTTTGCTACAAGTTGATGAGTTTGGCTATATGAATTTCTATCATTATAGTTTTGAGCCTCTGCTCCTGGTCTTCCATGATAGAATCCTTCTGTATATAATCTATGAGAAGTTGATTCTAACTCTCTAAGCCATTTTTCTTCAAATTCAAAATTTCCTTCATAATATTTATCAATAGCTTCTCTATAAGTTTTTACACTGTTTGCTACATAATAGATCCCTTTCATTCTTCCCTCTATTTTAAGTGAATCTACACCTAAATCAAGAATTTGATCTATCATTTTTATTGTACAAAGATCTTTCGAACTGAATATAAATGTCCCATGTTCATCTTCAAATACTGGCATATATTCCCCAGGTCTTTTTTCTTCCATAAGAGAATATCTCCATCTACAAGATTGAGCACAATCTCCTCTATTTGCATCTCTTCCTGTCATATAGTTACTTAAAAGACATCTTCCAGAAATTGACATACACATTGCTCCGTGTACAAATACTTCAAGTTCAATATCAGGAACTTTTTCTCTTATTATTTTTATATCTTCAAGAGAAATTTCTCTTGCAAGAACAACTCTTCTAGCTCCCATATCTTTCCACATTTTTACTGAACGCCAGTTTGTGTTACTTGCCTGTGTACTTACACTGATAGAAAGATTTGTATGCTCTTTTACAATTTGAAATACTCCAAGGTCTGCTACAATAACACCATCAACTTTTATACTTTCTAAGAATTTTACATACTCAGGAAGATCATCAAGTTCTTCGTTGTGTGGTATTACATTTAATGTAACATACACTTTTTTCCCAAGTGAATGAGCATATTCAACTGTTTTTGTTAATTCTTCATCTGAAAAGTTGTTACTTCCTGCTCTTAGGTTGAACATTTTCCCACCTAAGAAAACTGCATCAGCTCCATAATGAAAAGCCATTTCCATCTTTTCTATATTTCCTGCTGGTGCTAATAATTCTACTTTTTTCATTAATTTCTTCCTCTCTAAAATAAATAACTAAATATTATTAAAACATACAGAAATTTATATAAGTGATAAAAATTTTTATTATATTTTTTTAAGTTAAGTTCCCCTTATAAACTATAGTAATTTTTATAATCTTAATCTCACTTATTTTCTGTTTATTAAAAATAAATTCAAACAATTTTTTAATCAACTTTTGTTGTATAATCAGCAAATTTTGTAATTTCATGGAAGAATCTAAGTTTTATAGTTCCTACTGGTCCATTTCTTTGCTTACCAATAATAACTTCTGTAATTCCTTTTTCTTCACTTTCTTCATTATAATAGTCATCTCTATAAAGGAAAACAACCATATCAGCATCTTGTTCTATTGCTCCAGATTCTCTTAAGTCAGAAAGCATTGGTCTTCTATCTGCTCTCTGCTCTGGTGCTCTAGAAAGCTGTGAAAGAGCAATTATTGGAATATTTAATTCTCTTGCTATTCCTTTTAGTGACCTTGAAATATCTGATATTTCTTGTTGCCTATTATCTCCTTTTCCAGTTCCCTTTATTAATTGAAGGTAGTCAATTACAATCATATCAAGCTTATTCATCGCTTTAAGTCTTCTTGCCATTGCTCTTATTTCAAGAACATTAACATTTGGAAGATCAGCTATGTTTATATGAGATTCAGCGAGTTGTCCACTAGCAATACCAAGTCTTCCCCATTCATCTTCTTCAAGGAAACCATTTCTTATTTTTTGAAGTCCTATACCTGATTGAACAGCTAAAAGTCTTTGTAAAAGCTGTGAACTTGACATCTCAAGACTGAATATAAGAACTGATTTTTCTCCTCTCATTGCTGCATTAAGAGCAAGATTAAGGGCAAAGGCAGTTTTTCCCATTGAAGGTCTTGCAGCAAGTATTATAAGATCTGATGGATTAAATCCACTTGTTTTTTCATCAAAATTTACAAATCCTGATGAAATTCCTGTAGCTATACCTTTATTATGAAATACCTCTTCAAGTCTCATAAATTCTTCTGTCATAGCATCTTTAATGCTTATTACATCTTTTGATTCTTTATTTTCAGAAATTTTAAATATAAGTCCCTCTGCTTTATCAAGAATTGCATCAACATCTTCATAACCATCATAAGACATTTCAACAATTTTTGTTCCAACATCTCCAAGTTTTCTAAGAATAGATTTTTCTTTTATAATTTTGGCATGAACATCAATGTGTGCAGCTGTAACAACTCCACTTATTACATCATAAAACATAGATTCCCCACCAATCTCATCAAACTTATTTATTTTTTTAAGTTTGTTCATTACAACGATTGGATCTATATTTTCACCAGTGTTATAACATTCAGTCATAGCCTCAAATATATATCTATGCCCTACTTTATAAAAATCATTTGGAGATATTATCTCAATAATATCTCCAAAACAATCAGGCTTAAGAAAAATCCCTCCCAGAACAGATCTCTCTGCTTCCATACTACTAGGAACTTTTTTCAGATTTTCTACACCTTCCATTTATTATCTCCTACTCTTTTGTTATTACAGTAATTTCGGCTTTAACATCTTGGTGTAATTTTATAGTTACTTTATGCTCTCCAAGAGATTTTATACTACACTCTATTTTTTTCTTATCTATTTTTAGACCAAAAGCTTTTTCCATCTCATTAGCAATCTCTTTGTTAGTTATTGCTCCAAATAGTTTTCCATTATCTCCTACTTTAACACTTAAAACTAACTTTTCTTTTTCTAATTGACTTTTTAAGATTATTGCTTTATTTTTTTCATCTTCATTTCTTTTAGCTTCTTTTTTCTTATCATTTTCTATTTTTTGTAATGCTTCAGGTGTTGCAATTATTCCTTTATTTTTATTAAGAATAAAGTTTTTAGCATAACCATCAGAAACAGTTATCATTTCTCCTTTTCTTCCTTGTCCTGCTACATCTTGCGTTAAAATTACTTGTATTTTTGCCATGTTATTTGCCTCCGTTGTTTTTTATTATTGTAATTCTTACAGCCTCAAAACTTAAAAGTCCTGCTATTATAAACGTTATATTCTGAAAATTAAAACATAATATAAGAGCCATTATCTGACATATTAGACTTGATTTAATTTTCAACTTCATAAAATTATATACTATTTTTGTTCCATATACAACAAATGATATTTTAACCATTAGCATTATATTTGTCAAATATAGATTTTGAATATGTCCAAATCTTATTAAAAAGAATGGAATTATATAAAGTAATAACCATTGATATGAAATTCTCCATCTAGAATAACTTTTCTTCCCAAAGTAATAATAAGTAGTATATGTAATAAATCCTATATAAGTATATACAAGATAATATGCATTTTCTTTCATAAATCTAAAAATTACTTCTACAGTTTGTTTATCAAGATTATTTGTTTCAGATATAACAGCTTTTAGTAAATTTTCATCTATATCTAATATTTTTATATATAGAAAAGCCATCATAGTTGCTATCATACTTGTTATTATAATTCTATCAAAGACAGGTATTTTTATTTTTCCAGTATTAAATACATAATATAGTATCTCTATTGGTAAAAAAATAAGAATATAACCTGCAAGATTTTTTAAACTTTCAACACTAAAAAATTCTACTCCAAACTTATATGTTGTAGGAGAAATATATAAGTTTATTCCCCCTATAAATATAATTGAAATAAGAGTTGTTAGTATCCACTCTGTTTTTCTTGTCATTGGAACATTTTTTATCTTATATACTAAAAGTCCAAAACCTACAATAGGCATAACCATTGAAAGATTATAAAAAACAGTACACATTACAGCTGTAAGGAGAATTCCTATAAATCTGCTGTAATTATTTTTTGAAATATTTATATTCATTAAATTAATTCTCCTCTGAAAAATATGTCATTAACTGTGATGTAAAATCATTCTCTTTTTTTCTGTTTTCATTTTTTTCTTCTTTGAAAATATATTTTACTCTTAATTTAACTCCTATAACTCTTTCTACAACCTCTTGAAAAATATTATTATAATATTCTGTTTCCATCTGCTCTTTTGCAAAAAGATTTGAGTTAAATCTTACATATAAAGTATTCTCTTCTACTTTATAAGGTATTGCATCCATAAGAAAGGCTGAGAATGTCATTTTTTCATTCTTGGCATTTTTTACAATTTCATTCCATCTTTTTTTTATATCATCTATTGAAATGTTAACTTTTTCAATAGAGTTATCTACTTTTTTATGGTTTGATGATTCTACAACCTTTATAACTTCTTTGTAAACTATCTCTTCTTTTTTCTTTATAAGACTATTCAAAACTACATAACCAAGAAGTCTTTTATCTTCTTCAGTTTTAAATTTATTAAGAGAGTCAAAAACATTTCCTATTATTTTTAATCCCTCTTCTGCATCCATATCTTGTGAAAGAACAAGATCTTTTATATATTTCGCAAAATCTTTAAAGAACTTTTCTATATCAAGAGAGTCAAGCCATAACTTATCTAAGAAAATTACTCCCTCAGATATTTTATTATCTTTTACTATTTCTAAAAATTCTTTTAGTAATGCTTTAGAAGTTACTCCTATTGCTTTACTACATTTTTCTTCAGTTATCTCTTCACCCAAATATGTTATTATAACTCTTTCTAGAATAGAAATAGCATCTCTCATGCTTCCACCTGAACTTTCATATATAAGTCCTAAGCTTCCCTCATCTATTTTTACATTCTCTCTATCACAAATTTCTGAGAGTTTATTTTTTACCTCTGTATAAGTAAGAGCTTCAAAATCATATCTCTGGCATCTTGAAATAATTGTAGGAAGAATTTTATCTGGTTCTGTTGTTGCTAATATAAAAATTACATGTTCAGGTGGCTCTTCAAGAGTTTTTAAAAGAGCATTAAAAGCCTCTTTTGTAAGCATATGAACTTCATCTATTATATATATTTTCTTTCTACCTTTTGATGGTTGATAATTAATTTTATCTTTTAATTCTCTTATCTCATCAATACCTCTATTTGATGCAGCATCTATTTCAATAAGATCTATAAAATTTCCGTTATCTATTTCACAACAATTTTCACACTCATTACAGGGTGTACTACTCACTCCATTTTTTAAACAATTTACCCCTTTAGCTATAAGTCTAGCACTTGTTGTTTTTCCAACTCCTCTTGGACCACTAAAAAGATAAGCATGAGAAAGTCTGTCATTATCAAGAGAATTTTTTAAAGTTTTTACTATATCATTTTCTCCTGCAATTTCACTAAAATCTTTTGGTCTGTACTTTCTATAAAGTGTTGTTTGCATATAAATTTCTCCTACTCTAATCCATAATTAGCCATTTTTGTTCTAAGAGTATTTCTTGTAATTCCAAGTATCTCTGCTGTTTCTATTCTCTTACCATTTGTTTGTTCAAGAACTTGTTTTATAAGTTCTTTTTCCACTTGTGCAATTATATAGCCATAATAAGAACCTTTGTGAGTAGATTTTTTATAATTCTTAAGTTCATCTTCTATCCACTCATTAAGCATCCATGTTTGGTATGTTCCATTTCTTCTTGATGGTCTTACTCCTGCAACATCTGAAGGAAGATCTTCTATTACTATTGAAGTCCCTCTACACATTGCTACTGCTGATTTTATTGCATTTTTTAATTCATTTACATTTCCTGGCCAATCAAATCTAAGAATTTTTTTCATAGCTGGTTTACTTATACCTCTTACAACTTTATTCAATTCTCTATTGCACTCTCTTAAATAGTTATCTATTATAAAAGGTATGTCATCTTTTCTATTTCTTAAAGGAGGAATTACTATTTCAAGAACTTTTAATGTATCTAAAAGCTCTTCTATAAAACGTCCTTCTTTGACCTCTTTTGCTAAATCTGCTGCTGATGTTGCTATTATTCTCATATCTGTTTTTATAGGATCTGCTCCACCTAATCTAAAAAACTCTCCCTCTTGTAAAAAATAAAGAAGTTTTGATTGAACATCAAGACTTAAAGCTTCTATATTTCCTAAATGAAGTGTTCCACCATTAGCTTTTTCTAGTTCTCCTGCTTGTGAAAATATAGCTCCCTCAAAAGCACCTTTCTCATAACCAAAAAGTCTTCTCTCTAAAAGTGAATGAGGAAAAGAAAGGCAGTTTATACTTATAAAAGGTTTTTTAGCTGTTTCTCCAAATTGATGAATTGCACGAGCAACACTCTTTTTTCCTGTTCCTTTTTCTCCAGTTACAAGAACAGGCATTCTTCCAGCTGCTACCTTTCCTATTTTTTTATAAACTTGAACAATTTCTTTTGTTTGCCCAATAAGTTTATCCCCTATATTTTTATTTCTTTCTATCCTCTCAGCCATAAGTTTATGATCTCTTACAGCTTTTCCACAAATTCTTAGAATTTCTGTTGTTGCCATTGGTTTTAAAAGATAATCATATGCTCCAGCCTTTATACTTCCAGCAACAACTTTTAAATTAGAACTTTGTCCTATTATTATCACTACTGTTTTTTGTTGAAATTCATTTACTTTTTTTATTAAATTTATAAGTGTTTCTGATGGTAAATTTTTCTCTTCAATTAAAATACAATCATAACTTTTCTCTTTGATTTTATCTATAAATTCTCCTACCGTTTCAGCACCTATAAGTATATGCTCGGGATTTCCTTCTATTTCATCTCTCAAATCCTTTTCTATTCTAAAACCTAAAAAAGTCACTTGATTTCCCCCTTTATATTAATTTTAATTCCCTTTTAGCTTAAATGTGTATTCAAGAATAACTCTTCCTTTTATACTTAACCCATGTTTACTTAAGTATATTTTCCATGTTCTTCCTATAGCTTCAATAGCACTATTAATTTCAGGAACTCCACTTCCTTTATCTATTATTAGATTTACAACTTCTCCTTTTTCATTTACATCTATTTTAACAGTTACATTTCCCTGAAGTCCTCTTAATTGAGCTGACTCTGGATATTTTGGTTCTTCATTTTGACTATCCCATCTAGCTATAATATCTCCATCTGTAACCCCTAATTTATATCCACCAGGAAGTCCTTCAACTTTTCCCTCTTCAATCTTTATACTTTCAATAGATGCATTTTCTTCATTATCAATTAATATACTATCTTCTTCTCTATCTTTTATTGTTTTGTCAATAGAAATAGTATCGTTAAATTCTATATTTTCTGTTCTCATTCCTAGCTTATCTTCTTTTTCAAATTTTATCTCTTTTTTCATTCCTTCAACTGCATTTTCAACAACATCATTTTGAGTTCTACTACTATGATTTATAGTTTTTATAACATTAATTGAAGGAGCTTTTATTGTTTTTGAAAGAGAACTAAGAGTCAAACTTTTTTCTTTTTTTACTTCCTCTTTTTTAGGAGTAGGAATCTCTGTATTCTTCTTTTCTGGCTCTTTTTTTTCTATTGGCTTTTTAACAGGAGTAGGTTTTTTATTCTCTTTTGAGTATACCTTCTCTTTTTCAAGAGCTACTAATCCTACTTTTAATTTTCCCTCTTTCACATCTTCTATTTTATATCCTGGAATAAGAAGAACTATTATAAGGTTTATAACAATTGCTAGAGAAAAAGAGAGCCTATCTCTTTTATTAATATCCATTTTTACCACTCCTATTTCCCAAGCATTGTATTAATATCTAATTCTGATGCTCCTGCTTCTTTTGATATAGTCATAATATCAACTATATATCCATAATCAAGAGTTTTATCTCCACTTATAATTACAGTTTTATCTTGTGATTTATTAAGTTTATCTTCAAGAACTCTTTTTAAACCTTCTTTTGTTACTTTTACACTCTTTCTTTCTTTTCCTTCTTGATATTTAACATAGATATTTTTACTATTTGTTATGTCAACTTGAAGTTCTTTTACTGCTTTTATCTCTCTTATTGTTGATTGCGGTAAATCTATTTTTATTCCACTATCTATATCTTCAAAAGATGTAGCAACTAAAAAGAATATAAGTAAAAGAAAAACGACATCTATAAGAGGAGTCATTTCAAGAATAATACTGCCACTATTTCTTCTTTTTAATCTCTGCAGTTTCATAAAACTTACCTCCTAAAGTAGTTAATAACCTCTGTACTTCCTTTTTCCATATCATTTATAACTTCATCTATTCTTCTATTGTAGTAGTTATAAATAATAAGAGCAGGGATTGCAACAAAAAGTCCCCCAGCAGTTGTAAATAAAGCTTCTGAAATTCCACTTGCAAGAATTTTTGCATCTCCAGTTCCATGAACTGCTACTGCTTGGAAAGCCTTTATCATTCCTGTTACTGTTCCTAAAAGTCCAATAAGAGGAGTTGTATGTGCAACTATACTTAATAACCACATATTTCTCTCAAGAAGAGGTATTTGAGAAAGAGCTGCTTCTCTTGCTTTCTCCTCAAGAGTTACTATATTTGTTGTATTAGTCTTATTCCAAAAACTAAGAACTTCTTTTAAAACTAGCCCTGTTGAAGACTGTGAATTTGAAAGGTATCCTATTGCACCTTTTATATCATCTTCTTCTATATATTTTCTAAGTATAGGTCTTATATCTGAAAAATTTTTCTTTTCTTTAGTTTTAAAATAAATAAACCTTTCAATTATTACTCCTGTACCAAGTACTGACATAATCAGTATAAAATACATTAAAAATCCACCATTTTTTATCCAATACATTTTCGTAAAACCTCCTGTAAGTATTATCCTATAAAGCAACAGCTATAGCTATTACACCTAGTACTCCTAAAACATATTTCCAAATTGAACTTTCTTTTGATACATCAGATGCAAGCTCTTTTTTTATTTCATCATCACTATTTTTAACTTCAAGATTTTCTTGTCCCTCTTTTATTTTTTTGTTAGATGTTTTCATTTCACTAGCACTTACTTCTTTTTGCTCAAGATTTATCTTCTTATTTGCAACTTCTCTTGTTTCAATCGTTTCCTTATTTACTCCTGTAACCTCTTTATCAATCACCACATTTTCTGCTGCAAACATTGTAAGAGAGCTTAAAATCATAAGTCCTAATACTAATTTTTTCATTATTTTTCCTCCTTATTTGTTTCAGATAAATTATTTTCAGTTTCTTCTTTCATAAAATCTTCATACTTCATTGCTGTTTCTTTATTGAGTTTTTTAAGTTCTTCATAATATTTTTTAGCTTCCTCTTTATTCTTCTCATCAAGAGAGATATAAAGCATTTTTTCTACAAGATACTCTTTATATTCAACTGCATTTTTATCTTCTAAAAGTTCTCTATAACCATTTTTTGCTTTTTCTTTATCCCCTTTTACATCATAAACATCTGCTAACTTAAGTTTTGCTGGCAAAACATATGAGCTTTGAGGATATAATAATAGTAATTTTGAAAATTCTACTTCTGCCTTATCATTTTCACCTTTTATAGCATAGATATTTCCTAGCTGGAACACAGCTAAATCTTTGTATTGTGAACTCTCCATATTTTTTATCTCTTTATAGTTCTTTTCTGCTTCTAAATATTTTTGCTCATTAAAATTATCATTTCCTCTATTTATAAATACATAATCCTTATATTTTATATTTTCAAAAAGTATTTTTTCCTCAGCTTGAGCTTCAGAAATCATATTTTTCTCTCTATAAGCAATAGACTTATAATAACTTTTTTTATACTTATCAGAAAATTTTTCTATCCAATTGCTCTTAGCTTCTATATTATCTGTTTTATCATATATCTCTATAATTTTTTCAACAGTACTATCTTTTTCTGCTACTTGCTCTGTTTTTTCATAAAGATTTTCATATTCTTTTACTGCTTTTTCAGTATCTCCTTTTTCATATAATATATTTCCTCTTGCTAAAAGAATATTACTTACATATGGAGAATTTTTATATTCATTTAAAAACTTTTCACTATTTTCAAGATACATATCTTTATTTTTAAGATTTATATCACAATTAAGTTCCCAATATCTTGCATCTTCTTCATATTTTTTTCCATTTTTTTCTGAATAAACAAGTTTATACTCACTTTTTGCTTTTTCATAATTTTTTTGAGCATAATATGTGTCAGCTATTTGGAATCTTGCATAACCACCATATTCAGGAACAACTGATAATTTTGAAAAATACTCTCTTGATTTTTCATAATTACCAATTCTGTAATAGCTTAATCCTATTCTATCAACTATATCATCAAGTCCATATATGTATGTACCTTGTAAGTATTCTTCTCCCTCTTCTATAACATCTTTATATTTTTCCCAAAGGAATTTATTTTTTATAATATTATAAACAGTTTTTTCTTTTAATTCTTTTGATATTCCATCTTTATTTTTTATTTGTAAAAGAAGTTCATCAGCCTTTGCATATTCCCCTATTCCCATATATGCAATCCCTTTTAAATAAGTACTATCATCTGTTGGTTCCATCTTATTTATATATTGAATAACTTCAGAATATTTTTTTTCATTTACAAGAAGATTTACTAAATTATTTCCTATCTCAACATCTTTATCTGTTTTCATATATTCTTTATAAATATTTTCTGCTTCACTTACATTATCTTTTTTATAAAAATAATTTCCCATAGCAAGATACACATCTTTTTTATAAATTTTATCATCACTAAAATCTTTTTTATAAGTCTCAAAAGATGTTTTTGCACCTAATTCATCGTCTACTTTTGTTTGAAGAACTATAACTCTATAAAGATTATCAACTGTTGGATAATCTTTATAAATTCCCTTATAATATTCATATGCTTTTTGATTATTATTAAGTTCATAGTATGAGTTTCCAAAAATAACAGATAAGTCTGTATACTTTTTACTATCAAATTCATAACTTGGTAGATATGTTTCAAAAGTTATTACATTTTTATAATCTTTTAAATTATAATAACTAAGTGCTGAATAGTATCTACTATTTGAAATATATTTTTCATCTTTTATTTTTTTAAATTCACTAGTTGCCCTATTGTAGTCTTGTAATTTATAGTAAGCATAAGCATAGGTATATCTCACACTATCAGACTTATTTTCTCCTATTATATCATAAAAATTTATTGCTCTTTTATATTCTTCCCTTGCAAGAAAATAATCTGCTAATACTCTTGCTCCTAATTTTTTTTCTGTTTCTCTATCTATTTCAGAATAAACCTTAAGAGCCTTATCTATCTCTCTTCTATTAGAATAGATTTCAATAAGAGCTATTCTTCCTTTTTTGCTATAGCTACTATTAGGATATCTCCTTATCCCCTCTTCAAAATAGTTTATAGCTTTATTAAGATCATTTAATTTATAATATGATGAACCATAAAGATAAGTTAGAAGAGGCTCATCTTTACTTGAACTTTGAAGTCCATTATAAAAATCAAGATACTTTATTGAATCTTGATACTGTCCATTATTATAAACTCCCATAGCAAGATAAAGAATGGCTGGCTCGTAATAATCCCCCTTAACTCTTACTACATTTGAAAACTCTTTTATTGCTTCACTATTTCTTCTACTATTTAAAAGAACTATTCCACTATCATATAAAGTTTTTTCATATAATTTACTATCTTTTATAGCTTCAATATATTCATTTGCTTTTTCTTCGTTTGATAAAGCTTTATTTATTTTATAAAGGTATGAATATACTTCTATTTTTTCATCTTTTTTTAATTTATATTCTGCTAGAAATTTTTGAAAATATATTTCAGACTCTTTATAATTTTTTTGTATAAAATATACTTTTGCCATTCTCTCACAAATATTTTTATTATATTTTGAATCAGGATAAGTCAATATAAACTTTTTAGATTGTGATACTGCCATATCATATTTTTCTTGCTTATACAATTCATTTAAAAATGCTACATCTTCTTTTATATTTCCATAGGCAAGATTGGCACTTAAAATAGTTAATGCAATGTATAGTAACTTCTTTTTAAACAATATTCTCACTCCTTAATCCACTAATTACCTTTAGCAATTATATTAAAAAACTTTTAATTC
>JAHHTB010000139.1 GCA_020024855.1 Fusobacterium sp. | reverse complement strand
ATAATGGAGAATTAAAAATTTGTGAGGAATAAATATGAATGAGATTATATTATTTTTTTATTTTTTTATAGTAATAGTTGTTGGAATCTTATCATTTAAAAAAATAAAAAATGAAAAAGATTTTTTTATAGCGGGTAAAAAAGCAGGAACTTTACAAGTAACAGGGAGTCTTTTAGCTTCCATATTAGGAAGTTCTGCAATTATAGGAAGTATAGATTTTGCATATACAAGTGGTTGGGCAGGAAGTTCTCTTATGTTTTGTGCTGCTTTTGGACTTAGTATTCTTTATTTTTTTACAGGACATATTAAAAATTTTACAGGTTATAATTTACCTAATATGCTTGGAAATTTTTATGGAGAAGAGGTTCAAAGAATTTCTTCAATAATTATTCCTGTTGCATGGCTTGGAATAATTGCTTCACAAATAATGGGAGCAGCTAAGATTGTTACTATTTTATCTTCATTAACTTATATACAAGGAGTATGGATTTCAGGGATAGTTTTTATATTTTATACAATTTTAGGTGGACAACTTTCAATTATAAAAACAGATTTTATCCAATTACTTTTTATTCTTTTTGGAATTTTATTAACATTTTCTTATATTTCTTTTGAACCAATTTCAAAAGATGCACTTCCATTTATAAATGAAAAATTTAGTTATATGGATTTAATGGTAATGATTTTAACATATTCAACAACTTATTTAGTTGGGCCTGATATTTATTCAAGGCTTTTTTGTGCTAAAGATGAGAAAACTATAAAAAATTCTCTTGTAATTTCAATTTTAGTTCTTGTTCCTCTAGCTTTGATTTTTGCTAAAATAGGAATTTATGGTTCAGATATATTTTCAATTTCAGATATAGGAAAGGAATCAGTTTTATTTATGATAGCTAAAAATAAACTTCCTAAATTTATAGCTTTTAGTTTATATTTTGGAATTTTATCTGCTGTGATTTCTTCAGCAGATACAACATTATTAACAGCTTCATCTTTAGCAACACAGGTATTTATTAAAGATTTAGAAAGTAAAAAATCTATATTTTTCACAAGAATTTTAATAATTTGTTTTGGTTTATTTTCCATTCTTGTAGCCATAAAAATGAAATATATACTTTCTACTTTATTAATGGCTTTAGCAATATATTCAGGTGCTTTTATTTTACCTGTTATAGTTGGAATGTTAGGATTTAAAATAAAAAAAGAAGCTGTAATCACAGCAATTATTTTAGGTGGGATTACAGCTCTTATTGGAAAAATTATTGGTAAAGATATAGGAAATTTGATATCTATTTTTGCTTTTGTTATAAATGGATTAACTTTATATTTTGGAAATAAAATATTATAATTTTTTTATTCTTAAAATCTTAGAGGCATTTAAAACCGCCAAAGCAGATACACCAACATCAGCAAAAATAGCCATCCACATATTAGCTACTCCAAGTACTCCAAGTATCATAACTAAAATTTTTATTCCAAGAGAAAAATAAATATTTTGCATAACTACTTTTTTATTTTCAGAAGCTATTTTTAAAACTTCAATAACTTTATAAGGTTCATCATTGATAAAAACAATATCAGCAGATTCAACAGCAAGATCACTACCATTTCCTCCCATAGCAATACCAACATCAGCAATTGATAAAACAGGAGCATCATTTATTCCATCTCCTACAAAAACTACTCCTTTATTTTTAGTTTTAATTTCATTAAGGATATTAACTTTATCTTGAGGAAGAAGTTGAGTGAAAATATTTTCTTTTTTAAATCCTAATTTTTCACCAATAGTATAACCTGTTGTTTTATTATCTCCAGTAAGCATATATGTATTAATATTCATTTGATTTAATTCTTTTATTGTTTTAATAGAATCATTTTTAATTTGATCTATTAAGGTAATAGAACCAATAAATATATTATTTTCAGCTATATATACAGTTGTATAATCTTCAATTTGTAAAGAATCTATTTTTATATTATTATCAAGTAAAAGTTTCTTGTTTCCAACTAAAATATTTTTTCCTTTGTATACAGCTGAAACTCCTTTACCAGAAATTTCTTTATAATCTTTAATATCAGATTCAGAAATTTTAATATCACCATAATTAATTATAGCTTTCCCAATAGGGTGATTTGAATAAAATTCTCCAGCTTTTCCAATCTCTAAAACTTTTTCTAAAGAAAAAGTTTTAGAGAAATTAATATTTTCTATGCTAAATTTTCCTTTAGTAAGAGTTCCTGTTTTATCAAATATTACTGTATCTATTTCTTTTAATTTTTCTAAATAGTTTCCACCTTTAATAAGTATCCCTCTTTTTGATGAAAGCCCAATACTACTAAAGAAAGTTAAAGGGACAGAAAGAACTAAAGCACAAGGACAAGAAATAACAAGAAATATTAACGCTCTTTCAAACCAAAGTTTAAAATCTCCAAAAATAGCAGGCACTAACACACCAACTACAATAGCAGCAAAAACAACAAAAGGAGTATAATATCTTGCAAACTTTGTTATAAATTTTTCTGAGTTAGCTTTTTTATCACTAGCATTCTCAACTAGTTCTATTATTTTACTTATTGCAGAATCTTTATATTCTCTTTCAACTTTAACCTCTATTACTCCATCTATATTAAGACTTCCACTTAATATTTCTGAACCTATTTCAACAAAACGTGGAAGTGATTCACCAGTTAGAGCAGCTGTATTAAGTGAAGAAGTTCCTTTTATAATAATTCCATCAACAGGAACTTTTTCTCCAGGCTTTATTATAATAATATCATTTACAGAAAGAGTCTCTGGTTTTACTTGTTTTATAGTATTATTTGGAAGTTTTAAGTTAGCAAAGCTTGCTTTTATTTCTAAAAGACTTTGAATAGAAGTTCTTGAATTATTAACAGCTTTTTCCTGAAAGAATTCTCCTATTTTATAAAAAATCATAACTCCAACAGCTTCTTTATAATCTTTTAAAAGCAGAGCTCCAATTGTAGCAATAGACATAAGGAAATTTTCATCAAGAAAGTTTCCATTTTTTATATTTAAAATAGATTTATATAAAATATCTCCACCAGAAATAATATAAGCAGCTATGAGTATTCCTGTTTTAATAGAGTAATTTGAAATAAAAATTGAAATAATAAAAAGAGTAACACCAGCAAAAAGGGAAAAATTTTCATAATCTATTTTTTGTAAAAAAATTTTTTTAGATTTTGGTTTTTCATGAGAATGGTTATGATGTTCATGTGAACAACAGTCCTCAGAACAACCATGGTGCTCACTTGAATGATTATGGCAGTTACAATTTTCTTTATGATTATGATGATTTTCTGTTTTAGATATTTGATTTTCAGAAAATTCAAATATTTTTGATCCTTTTTCTAATTTGCTAGAAATCTTATTGATTGTATTTAGCAATTCAGTTTCATTAGCATTATTTTTAATATCAAGAGTAAGCTTTTTTGTATAAAAGTTAAGAACACAATTTTCAACTTCATTTAAATTTTGAATTTGTTCTTGAATTTTAGAAGCACAATGGCTACATTTTAGTCCTTCTATTGAATATATTTTTTTCATAAAATTATCTCCTTATGGTAATATTAATAGGGTATACCCCTATACCCTATTAATATTACCATAAGAAATCAAAAAAGTAAAGAATTATTTCTTAAGACTGATTTTAATAACTTTGTTTTGTGATATAATAAAAAAGAGTAATATTTGGAGGGATCAATATGATAATAAAAGAAATTTTAAATAAAAAGGAACTTTCTAAAGAAGATCTTTTAATTCTTATGAAAATAGATAATCAAGAAGATCTACAACTTCTTTTTAATAAAGCTTATGAAATAAAACTTAAGTATATGGGTAATAATGTATATTATAGAGGATTAGTTGAGTTTAGTAATATTTGTATAAAAAATTGTAAATATTGTGGAATAAGAAAAGATAATAAAAATGTTGAAAGATTTTTAATGTCAAAAGAAGACATTCTTCAAAGTGCAAAATGGATTTATGAAAATGGATATGGATCTATGGCACTTCAATCTGGTGAGAGAACAGATGAAGAGTTTATAAAATTTGTAGAGGATATATTAAAAGAGATTCAAAAAATGACTAATAATGGTTTGGGGATAACTCTTTCTGTTGGTGAACAAAGTTACGAAACTTATAAAAGATGGAAAGAAGCAGGAGCAACAAGATTTCTTTTAAGAATAGAATCTACCAATATAACTATTTTTGAAAATATTCACCCTAAAGATCAGATTCATAGTTTTAAAAAACGTCTTCAAGGACTTAAGGATTTAAAGAAAGCTGGATACCAAGTAGGAACAGGAGTAATGATAGGACTTCCTGGACAAACAGAAGAAGACTTAGTAAATGATATTATTTTTTTTAAGGAAAATGATATTGATATGATAGGTATGGGACCATATATTCTTCATAAAGATACACCTATGGGGCAGATTTTTAAAGAGAAAGTTATATCAAAAGAAAAAAGAGTAGAATTAGCATTAAAAATGATAGCAATATGCAGAATATATATGAAAGATATAAATATAGCTGCAACAACAGCTCTTCAAGGTTTGGATTCTTTTGGAAGAGAAAAAGGAGTACTTGCAGGAGCAAATATAATAATGCCAAATGCAACTAAAACATCAGAACGTGTAAAATATCAACTTTATAATGGAAAACCTGGAATTAGTGATGATGCAGAAAAAGGAAAAAAGTCTTTAGAAGAAAGTTTAAAAAAGATAGGTGAAAATGTAATATATGGAAAAAGAGGTGATTCTCCTCATTTCTTTTTAAGAAAAAAATAGTTAAAAGGCCAAAAAATTATTAAAAAGTTTTTTGGCTTTTTATTCTTTTACAAAAAATATATAAAAATTACAAAAAAATATATTATTATAAAA
>JAHHTB010000138.1 GCA_020024855.1 Fusobacterium sp. | reverse complement strand
AATCTTTTAGCTATTCTTATGGAAATGGAAATAAAAGGAATAGTTACAAGTATAGCTGGTGGAAAATATAGAAGGAAAATATAATAAATGAAGAAAGAAATATTGATTTTTTAAATTTCTTTTACTATAATTAAACAAGAAGCTTCATATATTATAATGAATGTGTTAAAATTAAATTTTTATAATGAGAATAAAGTGAAAATTTATAATAAAATAATGTGGAAAGGGATATAATAATGGCAAGAAAAAAATCACCAAAAAAAAACTTAGTAATAGTTGAGTCCCCAGCGAAAGCAAAAACAATAGAAAAAATATTAGGAAGTAACTTTAATGTTACAGCTTCTTTTGGGCATATAAGAGATCTACCTAAAAGTACATTAGGAGTAGATGTTGAAAATGGTTTTAAGCCAAATTATTCAACTATAAGAGGAAAAGGGGAGATAACAAAAGCCCTTAAAGAACTTGCAAAAAAAGCAGATAAAGTTTATCTAGCTTCTGACCCTGATAGAGAAGGAGAAGCAATAGCTTGGCATATAGCTCATACTTTAAAATTAGATGAAAATGAAAATAACAGAATTGAATTTAATGAAATTACATCATCAGCTATAAGAGAAGCTATAAAGCATCCTAGAAAAATAGATACAGACAAAGTAAATGCTCAACAAGCAAGGAGAATATTAGATAGACTTGTGGGATATGGAATAAGTCCACTTTTATGGAAAACTATATCTGCTAATACAAGTGCAGGAAGAGTTCAATCGGTTGCTCTTAAACTTATTTGTGATCTTGAAGATACTATAAAGAAATTTGTTCCTGAAAAATTTTGGGATATAAAAGGAAAATTTAATGATAAATTAGATCTTACCCTTTATAAAATTGACGAAAAAAAAATTGATAAATTAAAAGACGAAAAAGCTATTGAAAGAATAAAAGGCTTAGAGAAAAAAAAGTTCCTTGTGGAAAGTGCTAAAGTAAATAAGAAAGTAAAAAATCCACCTTTACCATTAAAGACAAGTACTCTTCAGCAACTTGCTTCATCATATCTTGGATTTGGTGCCTCAAAAACAATGAGAGTTGCTCAAGGACTTTATGAGGGAATTAATATAGATGGAACCCATAAAGGACTTATCACATATATGAGAACTGACTCAACAAGAATTTCAGAAGAAGCAAAAGAGATGGCAAAAGATTATATTCTTAAAAATTATGGTAAAGAATATCTAGGAAAAGATGCAGTTAAAAAAGAGAAGAAACAAGAGAATATACAAGATGCTCATGAGGGGATTAGACCAACAGATATAAATTATGAACCTAAAGATTTACAAAAATATCTTGATAAGGATCAATTAAAACTTTATACACTTATTTGGGAAAGATTTTTAATTTCTCAACTTGCTCCAATGAAATATGATCAATTTGAACTTATTTGTGAAAAAGATAAAATCCAATTTAGAGGAATTTTAAATAAAATAACTTTTGATGGATATTATAAAATTTTTAAAGATGAAGATGATATTCCTCTTGGAGATTTTCCAGATATTCAAACTGGAGATAAAATGCTTTTAAACAAATTAGAAATCAAAGAAGATTATACAAAACCACCAGCAAGACTTACAGAATCATCTCTTATAAAAAAATTAGAGGCAGATGGAATAGGTAGACCTTCAACATATGCAACTATTATAGATACACTAAAGAAAAGAGAATATGTTTCTCTAAAGGGGAAAAGTTTTGTACCTACACAACTTGGTTATGAAGTTAAGTATGTTTTAAATGAACATTTCCAAGATATAATGAATGAGAAATTTACTGCAGACCTTGAGAATAAACTTGATGAGATAGCAGAGGGAAAAGAAAACTGGCAAAAAATTCTTCAAAATTTCTATGATGGACTTTCTAAAAATATAGCTAAATATAAATCTGAAGTAGAAAAAGATGAAAATAAAGTTATAGTGTCAGATGTAAAATGTCCTTGTGGAAATGGATATATGATTCTAAAAAATGGAAGATTTGGAAGATATCTAGCTTGTAATGATGAAGAATGTAAAGAAAAATTTTCTCTTAAAGGAATAGATATTCCAATGGAAGAAATTCAAGCTGGAAAAATATATGTAAATGATATTTTAAAAGAAAGAATGAATGAAAAAAGAGGAAAGTTGACAGATGTAAAAACTCTTAAAGGTGTAACAATGTTACTTAAAGTTGGAAGATTTGGAAGCTATCTTGAAAGTGAAAACTATACTTCAGATAATATAAGAGAACCTCTTCCATCTGAAATAAGAAAACTTTTAGCTCAAGGAAGTATAGAAGAAAAAAATGGTATTGTTCTTTTAAATGATAAAATAAAGTCTATAAAAGATGAAGAAAATAAAATTCTTTCTAAAGCTGGAGTTTGTGAAAAATGTGGTAAACCATTTAAAATAGGAAAAGGAAGATGGGGAAGATTCCTTGCATGTACAGGATATCCTGAATGTAAAAATATAAAAAAGATTGATGCAGAAGGGAATATAATAGAAACAAAAGAAAAAATAAAAAAATAAAAAAATTTTATTTTGGATATATAAAAGATACATTGGTTTAATATAATAACTACATGAGAAAGAAGGTAATAAAACTTTCTGGAAAAATTACCATATTATCAAAATGTTTATGAGTAGGATTTTATTTTTATCTCTCTCCCTTACATGTATAAAAATAAAGTTTATATTCATAAATACAACCATCAATTAAATGCCTAAACCCAAAATAAAGGAGATGATACCCATCATCTCCTTTTCCCTTTTTATAAATTTTTAGAATAAATAAAAATAGATTATTCAATAATAAAATAACCTTAATATTGAAAATCTAATATCAAGGTTATTTACAAAATCTATTTTATTTTTTATCAATGCTATTTGACAATAATTCAAAAATATCTTTATTAATCTTCTTCTATTTCTTCAATAACTCTTAACACTTTTTTGCTGTGATTTGCTTCAGCAATATCTTTTGGAGTTTCTCCTTTATAATTTTCCTGATCTAAATCAGCCCCATAATCCCAAAGAAGCTTAAAAATTTCATCTGAATCTTGTTTAGCTGCAATATGTAAAGGTGTTTCATGATTTTTATTCTCAATATTTGGATCAGCTCCATAATACATTAAAGCATCTACAAAATCATATTTTTCTTTTAAAACAGCTATGTGAAGAATTGTAAATCCTTTGCTGTCTTTCTCCTCTACTGCACTGATGCTCATATTCTCATTAAAATTTTCGAGATCATCATTTTCTAAAAACGTCAAAAGTTCCATCGTCACCCCTAATTAAGTTTTTCCTTTCCATAAATTTTATTAATTTTTTAATTTTCATATTCTATTATACTATAAAATTATTTATTTTCAAGTATTTAATAACCTTTTTCTTTAAGAAAAAGAGGACTTTCTATTTTTAATATATGTTTTCGTCCCTTTGATGCCTGAATTAACACTAAATTTGAATCTTTATTTTCATCAAAAAAAGTAAAACAAACTCTTTTTACTGAAAAATTATTTTCTTCAAGAAGCTTTGATATCTCTAAAAATCTATGACTTCTATGAACTAAAAAAAATTCTCCTCTTGGTTTTAAAAGTCTTTTTGCATTTTCAATAAGCTTTTTTAAATCTAAAAAAATTTCATGTCTTGCTATTTTTTTATTTTCATTTTCAGAAATCTTCTTACCATCAAGTATCATATATGGTGGATTAGAAATAATATAGTCAAAAGTATTTCCTAAATTAAATTCTGCTACATCACAATTTATTACTCTTATTTTTTCTGATAGATTATTTTCTAAAATATTTTTCTCAAAAATTTCTACTGAACTTTTTTGAATTTCAATACCATAAATATCTTTCATTCCTTTTTTTTCAACAAGAAGGATAGGAATTATTCCACAACCACTTCCTATATCAAGAATTTTTCCATTAGATTTCCCATCAAAAAAATCTACTAAAATAACTGAATCAACACCAAATCTAAAGCCATCTACTAATTGATAAATTTTTGTACCACTTTCAAGTAAAGTTACATCGTATTTTTCCATATTTTACTCTTTTTCCAAATCTTTATGAGCTCTTTCTTCTTCTGTTGTTTCGCTCTTTAATTTTTTAGCTTCTTTCCTATTAAATCTAATATCTTCAATATCAAATTTAGTAATTCCTATCTTAGGTACATCTACATATAAAAATCCATTAAGAGGGCTGATACTTACTACCTTTCCTTCTCCTTTTTCTGTTCCTACATTTTGGTTAATTGCTGGGAAATTCTTTAATGCTTCTTCATATTGCATATACTCATAATTTATACAGCAAAGAAGTCTTCCACATACACCAGAGATTTTTGAAGGATTTATTACAAGTCCTTGATCTCTTGCCATCTTTATTGAAACAGAATTAAATTTATTTATAAATGTTCTACAACAAAGTTCTTTTCCACATACACCAATATCTCCTAAAATTCTTGCTTCATCTCTTACACCTATCTGTCTTAATTCTATTCTTAATTTAAATATATTAGCAAGATCTTTTACTAGTTCTCTAAAATCTATTCTTCCTTCTGCTGTAAAATAGAAAATAAGTTTTGTTTTATCAAAAGTAAACTCTGTACTAACAAGTTTCATAGGTAAACTATGCTTTTCTATTTTTTCTTTACATACTTTCTGAGCCTCAATTGCTTCTTTTCTTAATTCTTCATATCTAGCTATTTCTTCTACATCAGCTTTTTTAATAACAGGTTTTAGTGGTAAAACTAAAAATTTTTCAGATAAAGTCATTGGTAAATTATAAACAATACCTACTTCTTGTCCTCTTATGGTATCAACTACAACTTTATCTCCTTTTTTATAAACTACATTCTTATCTACTACTTCAAAATAATATCTCTTTTTAGTTATATCAAACATAACCCCTAAAACTGTA
>JAHHTB010000137.1 GCA_020024855.1 Fusobacterium sp. | reverse complement strand
TTAAATTAATTTTTTTAAACAAATAATATTGGAGGGATATGATGAAGTTAGAAATTGCAAAAGAAAATTTAATTAAAATGAAGCCTTTAAAGTATCTAGAAGCTTTAGAAAGTAAAATGGAATTGATAAAAAATAAAAATAAACTTAATTTTAATATTGATGTTAATGAGATTACAATAATCAATATTGAGAACAAATATTATTTAAAATATGCAACAGAAGATATAGATAATTATGAAATAGCTCAAGCTGAAAAGGATTTTTAAGATGAATGATAAGATAATAACAAATGATGAAGATTTAATATATTGGTGTAGTGAATGTAAAATTCCAATAATAAAAAAACAAGGAGAAGAATTAACCTGTCCTTGTTGTAATAATAATCTTATTTATTTAACTACTGATTTACGTCCTGTTTTTCCTGAAGAAAGACTTTTAATAGAATTACTTGTAAATAACCCTTTAGAATTCCTTGAAAAAAGTGTTTGGGCATCAAATAATAGATATTATATTGATGGGAAAGCTATAACTATAAATTCAAGTCACTATAAAAAATATACATCTAAACACTTAATAGATAGTCTTAACAAATTCGCTTTTTTAAACAATTATGATTATTTCAATAAACATATACAAAAATTTATTGAATTTAATAAAAATAGATTAAATTATTTGTATGATGAGGCTTGTGAATTCATAAAAGAAACAAGTAAAAACTATCCTTTAGAAAATATAATACTATCTTTTTCAGGTGGAAAAGACTCAACAGTAGCAGCTGATTTAGCTGTTCGTGCTTTGAGTGAACCAAGTTTAGTACATATTTTTGGAGATACAACTTTAGAATTTCCTATGACAATGGAATATGTTAATAGATTTAGAGAAAATAATAGGAAAGCAATATTTAAAGTAGCAAAAAATAAAGAACAAAATTTTTATAAAGTTTGTGAAGATATTGGACCACCAGCAAGAATGTTAAGATGGTGTTGTTCAATGTTTAAGACAGGACCGATAACAAGGGTTTTGAATAATTTATATAAAGATAAACAAGTATTAACATTTTATGGAATAAGAAAATGTGAATCTATAAGTAGAAGTAAATATAATAGAGTTGAAAATAGTGCAGATGCAATTAAAATTAATAAACAAACAGTAGCATCCCCAATTTTTTATTGGAAAGATATTGATATCTGGCTATATATTCTTGGTGAAAAAATAGATTTTAATGATGCTTATCGTTTAGGATACGATAGAGTGGGGTGTTGGTGCTGTCCAAATAACAATGAAAGAGCCCAGTTTTTATCAAATATATATATGCCTGAACAAAGTGAAAAATGGAAAGAATTTTTAATTGAATTTGCTAAAAAGATTGGAAAACCAGATCCAGAAGTTTATGTAAATAGCGGAAAATGGAAGGCTAGACAGGGAGGAAATGGATTAAAAGCATCAGATGATATAAAGATAAAATTTTCTAACTGCACAGCTGAAGAACAAGCAAAAATTTATCAATTAAATAAGCCAATAGATGAGTGGTTTTATGAATTGTTTTTACCTTTTGGAAGGTATGCACCAGAACTTGGGAGAAAATTAGTAAAAGAAAGAATAATTGTGGATATAAAAACAAATATTCCAATAATATCTATTCAACCATTTGTACAGGAAGGATATGAATATTCTGTAAAAATAAAAACTATGAATGTAAAAAAAACTGAAGATATTCAAAGAATGATAGCTTATCAAATCAAAAAATATAATGCTTGTAGAAAATGTTTAAAATGTGAGTCATTATGTAAGTTTGGAGCTATTTCAATAAAATATGATGAATATCATATTTCAGATAATAAATGTAAAAGATGTAAGATGTGTGTAACACCTAAGTATTTAGTAGGTGGTTGTTTGATGGATAGGTATTTAAAAACAAAAAATTAAAATAGTTTGGAGAAAAGAATGGAGAAAATGAAATTTAGAGGGCACGAAACTTTTTTCATAAGAAAAGGGTGGCTTAATAAAGGAATGAGAAATATAATAAAAGATCCATATGTTTTTATGGGAGTAAATGGAAATCCTAGTGATATTTTAGGTATAGGGACTAATATGATTAAATCCTTGAGATACTGGTTACAAGCTGTTGGAATTAGTAAAGAAAAAATGAGTGGGAAAAAAATGCAAGAGCTTACAGAATTAGGAAAAATAATAAATGAAAATGATCCATATACTGAAGAACTTGGAACATTAGCACTGTTACATTATTCTTTAGCTATAAACAAGGAATTGGCAACATCTTGGTATTTTTTCTTTAATGTATTTTCTAATATAGAATTTACGAAAGAGGATTTTATAAATCAATTGAAAAATTATATAAAAATAAATGGAGTAGATGTTTCTGAAAGAGCTATTGAAGATGATTATAATTGTATATTAAGCACTTATATTCCAAGAATAAAGAGCTCAACAAGTAAAATAAATCCAGAGAGTAATATTGATTGTCCACTCGGAGAATTAAATTTGATAGATATATTAGATAAAAAAGAGAAAATTTATAAAAAAGTACCAATAGTTTTTGAAAAGTTACATCCTCTAGTTATTTTGGCAATAATCTTAAAAGAATATCCAGATAAGAAAGAGGTTAAAATATCATCTATTTTAGATGAAGATAAAAGTATAGGAAAAATATTTAATTTGGATATGATAAATCTTTTAAAAATTCTATATATATTGGAAAGAATGGAATATATAAAAGTAATTAGAACTGCAGGTTTAGATGTAATTAGAATAGAAACTAATATGGATTATATAAGCACAGTAAAAGAGTATTACAATTCAATAAATAGTTATTAATGGAGAAGAGATATGGGAAAGAAACATATAGAAGCAGTAAAAGATTTTCAAACTTCAATAAATATAGCTCTTGATCTATATGATGATAGAAAGATAGAAAATTTTATACCAACAGTATCAGCAATAAAAATAATAGAAGAAATTTTATTGAGTATAAACATAAATTCTACACAAAGAGCTAAAATTCTAGTAGGAGCATATGGAAGGGGTAAATCTCATATAGTTCTTGTAGCTTTATCTGTGTTATTTAAGAAGAATAAAGAGATATTTGCTAGAGTATTAGAAAAAATTAAAAGTTATAACAAAGATATGTACGAATTTATAATTTCTTATGTAGAGAGTGACAGAAAAATTTTACCAATAGTTATTTCTGGAAATGGAAGTACATTATCTCAGTCGTTTCTTTTAGGGTTACAACAAACATTAAAAAATGAAGATTTGGAAGAACTTATACCAGATACAAATTATTCAGCTGTAATAGCAACAATAGAGAACTGGAAAGATAATTATCCAGAAACATATGAAAAATTAAAAGAAAAATTGGAACAACCAATTACAAGTTTTATTTTAAAAATAAAAGAGTATGATTTTGAAAGTTATAAAAAGTTTAAATTAATATATCCACAATTGACTTCTGGAAGTAGTTTTAACCCTTTTAATGGAATAGATATAGTTGATTTATATGAAAAAGTAGCGATAAAGTTAAAAGAAGAGGGGTATCTCGGGATATATGTAGTATATGATGAGTTTAGTAAATATTTAGAAGGAAATATTGAAAATACTGGGAATAATGAAGTTAAATTATTGCAGGATTTTGCAGAAAAATGCAATAGAAGTGGAAGATTACAACTACATCTTTTATTGATAAGCCACAAAGAGTTGTCAAACTATTTTTCGAAGAATTTAACTAAAGAAAAAATAGATGCTTGGACAGGTGTTTCAGGAAGATTCAAGGAGATTTTAGTACAAGATAATTTTGAACAAACTTATGATGTAATTTCACAGGTTATAAAAAAAGATGAAAAATACTGGAAAAAATTTCAAATAAAATATAAAGATAATTTTGAAATTTTGCAAGAAAGTACAACAATAACTGGGGGATTAAATGTTGGAAGAGAGGAAAGAGAGAATATTATTAGAGGTTGTTATCCATTACATCCAATTTCAACTTTTATACTTCCAAGAATTTCAGAAAAAATAGCTCAAAATGAAAGGACTTTATTTACATTCCTATCAGCAGAGCAAAAATACACACTTAATAGTTACTTAAAAACATATGACGAAGATAAATTTAAGATAATAACTCCTGATTATATTTTTGATTATTTTGATTCATTGTTAAAAAAAGAAAACTACAATAGTGATATTTATAAAACATATAAACTATTAAAAACAGTCTTAGTAAAAGTGGAAGAAAATTCTTTAGAGAGTAAAATTTTAAAGACAATAGCATTAATATATTTTATTGAACAATTTGAAAGAATAGCCCCCACTCGCGATACAATAATAGAGATATATAAAAATGAATATTCAGTTGAAACTATAATTGAAGTTTTAAAAAAATTACAAGAAAAAGAATGCATAATCTATTTAAAATTGAGTAATAATTACTTAAAGATAAAAGAAAGTAGTGGTGTAGATATAGAGAATGAAATTATAAGGTATAGAGAGAAATACCTAAATAAAATACCTTATATAGATTTACTTAATAGCTTACCATTTGATAATTTTCTTTATCCAACTAGATATAATGATGAAAATGAAATAATGAGATATTTTAATTTTGTTTTTATAAAAAGTGGAGATATTTATAGTAAAAGATATTTAGAAATAAAGGATGAGTTTAGTGATGGGGTTGTTTTTGGAATAATTCCAGTTTCACAAGGTAATATAAAAGATTTACAAGAAAGTTTAAAAAGTGAAATTAAAGATGAACAGATGATATTCATACTCCCTAAAAAATACAAAAACATCAGCAGTCTAATATATAGATATAAAAGTATAGAGGAGTTAAAACGACTAGCACAAGATGATAGTGTTTTAAGAGATGAATATGAGTTAATTCAAAATGATTTACAAGAGGTTATTTTTAATTATATAGATTCTTTTGTTCGCCCAGAAAGACTAGAGGTTGAATACTATTATTTGGGAGAAAAGAGGGGAATTTATAGAAAAGCTCACCTTTC
>JAHHTB010000136.1 GCA_020024855.1 Fusobacterium sp. | reverse complement strand
ATTCTTTGAAAAATTAGAAGAGTGTACTCATAACCCAAGCATAGAGCATATAAAAAAGGTAATGAAAGAGTTGGTAGTGTCGTATAAAGAAGTAAAATACAACTAGAGAGGAAAGAGAGATGTTTTTAAAAAGGTTATTTGATATTATTGCATCATTTTTAGGAATAATATTTTTATTACCAATTATGTTAATTGTTGGAATAATAATAAAAATAACATCTCCAGGACCAATACTCTTTAAACAAAAGAGATTAACAATGGGAATGAGAGAGTTTACTATCTATAAATTTAGAAGTATGAGAACAGATTTTGATAAAGATGCGAAAGGAATTCAAGTAAGGGGAAGTAGTAATGTAATTACTCCAATAGGAAAAATAATAAGGAAAACTAAATTAGATGAGTTACCACAATTATTTAATATTTTATTTGGAGATATGAGTTTTATAGGTCCAAGACCAGAATTACCGAGAAGATTGCATTATTACTCTGAAAGAGATAAGGGAATATTTAAAGTAAGAAGTGGAATATCTTCTCCAGCTAGTATAGTTTTTTCAGATGAGGAATATCTAATGAATCAAGTAAAAGATCCTGAAAAGTTCTATATAGAGCAGATAATGCCTTATAAGATTGAGTTAAATCTTTATTATGTTAAGAATAGAAGGTTTTGGAATGATATTTATTTAATAATAGCAACCTTTTTAAAAATCGCTAATAAAGTAGAAAATAGTAGCATTGTAAAAGATAAAGAGTTACTTAAAAAGAAAAAAGAGATAGAGAAAAAGATAGGAGTTGAGTATTAATGGAAAAGAAAACTCTTATGATTACAGGAGCTTCGGGGTTTATAGGAAGTAATTTTATAGAGAGATATAAAGAAAAATATAATATTATTCCAGTAGATCTATTGAAAACAAAACCAGAGGAAATAGAGTTTAAAGGAGTAGATACAGTATTACATCTAGCAGCTTTAGTTCATCAAATGAAGGGAGCTCCAAGAGAAAAATATTTTGAAGTAAATACAGAACTCACAAAAGATGTAGCAGAAAATGCTAAGAAAAATGGGGTAAAACATTTTGTATTTTATAGTACTGTAAAAGTTTATGGATATGACGGTGATTTATATAACCATAAACTAATATTAGATGAAAATTCAGAATGCAATCCTGTAGATGATCCTTATGGTGAAAGTAAGTGGGAAGCTGAAAAAATTTTAAAAAACTTAGAAAGTGATAGCTTTAAAGTTGGAGTAATAAGACCACCAATGGTATATGGTAAAGGTGTAAAAGGGAATATGGAAAGTTTGATAAAACTTATAAAGAAACTTCCTGTTTTACCTTTTGATTATAACAAGAATAAAAGAAGTTTAGTAAATATAGAAAACTTAATGTATTTAACAACCCTTGTTATAGATAAAGAAGGACAAGGAGTATTTTTACCATTAGATGAAAAAAATCTTTCTTTAAAAGAAATAGCTGAAGGAATAGAAAAAGCATATGAGTTAAAAAGAGTAAATATTCCATTAATACAACCATTTTTTTGGATACTTACAAAATTAAAACCAAATATTATGATAAGACTTTATGGAAGTTTACAATTTAAAAATAAAGAAACACAAGAAAAATTAGGATATATTTCAAAAATAAGTTATGAAAGTGGAATAAGAAATATGATTGGTGAATAATTATGGAAAAGATAGTGGTTTTATCAAATGAAATAGGAGTTATATATAAATTTAGATTAGAATTACTAAAAGAATTAGTAAAAAATAATCAAGTTTTTTTATTGTCTCCTAAGACAGAGAAGCAAGAATTTTTTTTAGAAGAAATTATAAGATTGGGAGTAATTTTTTTTGAAGTAAAATTGAATAGAAGAAATTTTAATATATTTCAAGAAGTTTATATTTTTTTTCAATATTATCAAAAATTAAGAAAATTAAAACCAGATAAAGTATTGACATATACAATAAAGCCCAATATTTATGGAGGAATAGTATGTCAATTATTAAAAATTGACTATATTTCAACAATAACTGGAATAGGAAGTGCATTTCAAAGGGAAGGAATTTTAAAAAAAGTAGTTATTTTTTTAAATAAAATTGCTTTAAAAAATGCTAAAAAAATATTTTTTCAAAATGAAACTAATTTAAGGATTTATTTGGATAATAAAATAATTAAGCTAGAAAAAACAAAATTGGTAAATGGATCTGGAGTAAACTTAGAAAGATTTAATTCAGATATAAAAAAATTAAATTTTCCTAAGCAAATTCTTTTTATAGGAAGAATTATGAAAGAAAAGGGAATTGAAGAGTTTATAGAAGTAGCAAAAAGAATAAAAGAGAAGTATTAGGACAATATGAAGAATATGAATATAGAGATATAGTTAAAAAATTACAAATTCAAAGAACAGTAAAGTATTTAGGAATTTCAAATGATGTAAGGAAAGAGTTAAGTGAAGTTCATTGTTTAGTAAATCCTTCCTGGCATGAAGGTATGTCAAATGTACTTTTAGAGGCAGGAGCTATGAAAAGATTTTTAATTGCCTCTGATATTTCAGGATGTAAAGAGATAGTTGTAAATAATAAAACTGGTTTTACTTTTGAAAAACAAAATATAGATGATTTAGAAGATAAAATAGAAAGATTTATGAATTTATCAGATGAAGAATATCAGCATTATATAGAAAGCTCATATAGTTATATTAAAAATAACTTTTCAAGAGAAAAAGTAATAGAAGAATATTTGAATATTCTTAATCAATAAAATAGGAGATGTCAGTATGAAAGAGAAATTATTAAAGCAAAAAGAAAAATTAGCAGTTGTTGGAATGGGGTATGTAGGATTTCCATTAGCTGTAGCTTTTGCTGAAAGAGGAGTAAATGTTATAGGATTTGATGTGAATTCTTCTAAAATAAAGGAATATTTAGCAGGTAATGACCCAACTCATGAAGTAGGAAATGAAAGATTAAGAAATTTAAAAAATATTAAATTTACTTCTAATGAAAAAGATTTGCAAGAGGCAAAATTTATAATTGTAGCAGTTCCAACACCAGTATTAAAAAATAAGATGCCAGATTTAAGACCTGTTGAAGGAGCTTCACAAGTAGTAGGAAGAAATTTGACACAGGGAGCAATAGTTGTGTATGAATCTACAGTATATCCAGGAGTAACAGAAGATATATGTTTACCAATTTTAGAAAAAGAATCAAATAAAAAATGTGGAATAGGTTTTAAAATTGGATATTCACCAGAAAGAATAAATCCTGGAGATAAAGTTCATAGAGTTGAAAATATAGTAAAAATAACTTCTGGAATGGATGAAGAGTGTGCTGAGATTATAGCACAAGTGTATGAATTAATAATAAAAGCAGGTGTTCATAGAGCATCAAGTATAAAAGTAGCAGAAGCAGCTAAAGTAATAGAGAATTCTCAAAGAGATATAAATATAGCTTTTGTAAATGAATTAGCATTAATTTTTGATAAAATAGGAATAGATACTTTAGATGTATTAGAAGCTGCAGGAACAAAATGGAATTTCTTGCCATTTAGACCAGGGTTGGTAGGTGGACATTGTATAGGTGTTGATCCATACTATTTAGCTATGAAAGCAGAAGAGATTGGCTATAGGGCTGATGTTATTTTAGCAGGTAGAAAAACAAATGATGGAATGGGTAAATTTATAGGGGAAAAAACAGTAAAAAATATGATAGCTTCAGATATAACTATAAAAAATTCTCATGTATTAATAATGGGATTAACATTTAAAGAAGATTGTCCAGATTTAAGAAATTCAAAAGTTGAAGATATAATTAATGAGTTAAAAGATTATGGAGTAAAAGTATCTGTAGTTGATCCTGTTGCAGATTCAAATGAAGCTAAAAAAGAATATGATGTAAGATTAGAAAAAATTGAAGATATAAAAGAAATAGATGCAATTATATTAGCAGTATCTCATAAAAAGTACAAAAATTTAGATTTAAAAGAATTAAGAAAAATGTATAAATCTGATATAAAATCACCAGTATTAATAGATGTAAAAGGTATTTTAAATAAGCAAGAAGCAAAAGAATTAGGATATAATTTTTGGAGGATGTAAGATGGGATATAGAGATTTAAAATTTGATAAAGAAAGTACTTTTTTAATATCTGGAGGAGCAGGATTTATAGGTTCAAATTTAGCAGAGGCTATATTAGAATTGGGATATAAAGTAAAAGTATTAGATAATTTTTCGACTGGAAAAAGAGAAAATATAGAAAGATTTAAGAATAATCCAAATTTTTTATTAATAGAGGGAGATATTAGAGATATAAAAACTTGTGAAGAAGCTGTAAAAGATGTAGATTATATTCTACATCAAGCAGCATGGGGATCAGTTCCTAGATCAATAGAAATGCCATTAGTTTATGAGGAAATAAATATAAAAGGACATCTAAATATGATGGAAGCAGCAAGAAAAGTAGGGGTTAAAAAATTTGTATATGCATCGTCATCATCAGTTTATGGTGATCATCCAAAGTTACCTAAAGTTGAAGGAGTAGAGGGAAGAGTTTTATCACCGTATGCTTTGACTAAGAGAGTAAATGAAGAGTATGCAGATTTATATTTTAGACTTTATGGATTAGAAACTGTAGGATTAAGATATTTTAATGTATTTGGAAGATACCAAGATCCACATGGATTTTATGCTGCTGTAATTCCTAAATTTGTGAAACTATTGTTAAATGATCAAGCTCCAACTATAAATGGAGATGGTGAAACTTCAAGAGATTTTACGTATATTGATAATGTAATAGAAGCAAATCTAAAAGCATGTTTAGCTCCAAAAGAAGCTTCAGGTAAAGCATTTAATATAGCATATGGAGGAAGAGAAACATTAAATAATCTATATAAAAAATTATGTGAATTATTAGAAAAGAATATACCAGCTAATTATGGTCCTGAAAGAGTAGGAGATATTAGACATAGTAATGCTTCAATAGAAAATACTAGGAAATATCTAGGGTATGATCCAGAATATAGTATGGATAGAGGTCTTGAGTTAACAATAGAATGGTATAAAAAAATTAACAATGATATTTATTAGTAGAAAGGAGTTTATTTAAA
>JAHHTB010000135.1 GCA_020024855.1 Fusobacterium sp. | reverse complement strand
AATTAATTTTGGAAGCTTTAAAATCCAGAGAACTATAATGTTTTCATTTAAAATATTTTTTTATTTTTGAATAAAATTTGTTATATTTATATTAAAGAATACATAGTTAATTGAATTATGTGTAGTCTCATCTGTATAAAATGTTATAGTGACTAGATTATATAAAAAAAAGTTGAGTAAAACATTTTTTAATGTTACTCAGCTTTTTTTATTTTTTTTAATAAGTTAAAAATTTTATTTTAAGAAAAATTACATTGTAATATAGAAATAGATGTGTTATAATTTCTTTATAGAAACTTGAAAAGTTCACGATTAGGAGTTTCTATTTTGTTAAGCAAAATAGAAATATCGTGAGAACAAATTTGTTGTTCTAACTCTTGCGAGTGGGGATAAGGAGGTGTAAAAATGGCTATATATAATCTTCGTGTTAGTTCTGCTAAAGGGAGAAGTGTACTTGAAAAATTTAACTATATAAACAGAGAAGAAAAATATTCTCATTTACAGAATGAAAAATATGATGATTTTATTTATTCAGAAAATATGAATATGCCATCTTTTGCTATTGATAATCCTAAAGCATTTTGGGAGAGTGTAGAACTTTATGAAAGAAGTAATGCTAATCATTTCAGAGAAATAGAATTTACAATACCTCACGAATTAAACGAAGAAGAAAGAATAGAGGTAGCCACAGACTTTGCTAAGAGATTATTTAAAGATGAATATGTTTATTCCTTAGCTATCCATAACAAAAAAAGCTCTATTGACAATATAGATAACATACATTGTCATATTATTTTCTCTGAAAGAAAGCTTGATGGAATAGATAGAAATGAAGAGGAGTTCTTCAAAAGATTTAACTCTACTAACCCTTCTTTAGGAGGTTGTGAAAAGGTAGACTGGAGTAGGAAATCAATTTTATATGGTATTAGAAAAGAGTGGGAAACAACAGCTAATGAATATTTAGTTAATTATAATACCAGTATAACATCACAATCTTTAAAAACACAAAGGTTAAGAGCTTTGTTTGATGAGAACTATTTAAAAGCTGAAATGCTTGATAGAAAAGGAGTTAATATTAACTTACAAACCTTTAAATACTCTTATGATTCTGAATATAGAGAAACAGCTATTGAGTATTTTGAGGAGTGCAAAAGGATAAAAGAGTACAAAGAGAAACTATATAATCTTAGATGTCAAAACTTTGAAGAAGAAAATGAAAAAGCTAAAGAGAGATTCTTAAAAGGGGAAGTAGAAGAGATCAACTTCTCTATTTTTGATGTAGAAAAAAATGAAACAATCAATCAAGAATCATATCAACAAGCACAAGAACTTGTTAATAGCATAGTTGCTAATAACATTTCCATACTTGAAAATAATAGAAGAATAGATGAATTAAGTAATATTTCTGAATTAGAGCTTGAAGAAAGTGCTTTAAATATTCTTACAAATAACGAGTATTCAGCAAACTTAATTGAACTTAATAAATTGGAAGAGCTATACGAAGTAACACCACTTAAAGAACATTTTGCTTATAAAGAAAGAAAAGATGAATTAGATAATTATTTCTATGAATTATCACAAGATAAGGATCTTCAAGAGAAAGTTTTTGAATTAAAAGAAAAGATGTTGAATGATAATGAGATAATTATTGAAAGATTAAAATCAGAAAATGATACCTTAAAAACTGATTATTCTTTAGAAGATACTATTGAAACAAGAAAAGTATTGGAAGATAATTATAATATATTAATCTCTACAGCTAAAGATCTTAAGAAAATAAAAACAGATATTTATAATTTTAGACAAACTGAAATGGATAAACAAAAGATCTTATTTGATATTTATAAGAATATGAATAGAGAAGATATTATAGAGAAATATAATGAACTTGATAGCTGGAAGAAAGAGCTTTCTATTATAACAGAAGAAAATAAGAAAGAAGAACTTTTAGAAAAAATTAATGCTCGTGAAGGAGGATTAATTAAATTTAATATCAAAAATAATATAGATATTGAACTTGAAAGTATTATGAATGAAAAAGAAAAAGATCTTCTTAAATTATTAGACCTTCAAAATCAAACTCAAGATAAATTTAAAGCTACTAATGATCTACTAAATACATATTCTAATAATAATTCAGATGAAACTATTAAGGAGATCACAGAAGAATATAATTATGAAAATGTTTTCAGAACCTCAATGGATATTCAAGTATTAATTAATAGAAATGAGGAAAGAATTAAGCAAATTCAGTCTATAACAGATAGTGATATAGAAAATAGAGCTTTAAATATTCTAACTAAAAATGAGTTTAGTAAAAATCAAAAAGAATTAAGTAGCTTAGAAGAGCTTTATGAGGCAACACCACTTAAAGAACATTTTGCTTATAAAGAAAGAAAAGCTGAATTAGAAGATTATTTTGAAAAATTAAAAAATAGTGAATATTTCCAAAATAAAGTAGGCAAAATAAAAGAAAACATAAAAGAGAAATATAAGCTTGAAGTAGATCACTTAGGAGAAGAATTAAAAGATCTAAGACAAAGTCAGTATAAAAATATCTATAAAGAAATTAGTGACGAATCTACTGTACTTTCTAAGATTATTCAAAGAGAAACATTTAATTCTCTAAGTGATTTATATGAAAAAGCTAAAAAGACAGATCAAAGAGTTAAAGACTATAAAAATAAATTAAATGAAAGAGATATTCTATTTGATATTTATAAGAATATGAATAGAGAAGATATTATAGAAAAATATAATGAACTTGATAGCTGGAAGAAAGAGCTTACTACTATAACAGAAGAGAATATCAAAGAAGAACTTTTAGAAAGAATTAATGCTCGTGAAGGAGGATTAATTAAATTTAATATCAAAAATAATATAACTGAAAAAGTTGATGAAGAGCTACAAAAAAGAAAAGAAATATTTAAGTCGTTAAGACAAGAGCAAGATGATGTTAAAGGACAAATCAAATATTTGACAGATATAAATAAGGTATTAAAAGAAAAGATAAAAGATGTTAATATTCAAGAATCCAATAAATTAAAATTAGAATATAAGTTAATAGAAGAACAAGATATTACTAAAGAGTTACCATTGGTTAATAGATTATACAATAAGCTATTATATAATAGTAAGATTGATGATATTTCTCCTAATCAAGAAGAAAATAAATTTAAGATAAACTTAAGTACTTCTGAAAAAATAGAGTTAAGAACAATGTTAGTAGACAATATTAATAAATTAGTTGAAGAAAATAAGGTTTTAGAAAAAGAATATAATATAGAAGTTTTAAAAGATGAAAAAGCTTTAGAAAGATATATTCTTGATAGTAAAACTAATAATGAATATTCAAAGGAACTAAGTAGAATGGAGTTCTATAAGCAAAAGCTTAAAAAGAAAATAGATGTTAATTTCTATGAATTTTCATTAAAAGAAACTCAAAAAAGAATAGATTTAATGCTAAAGAATAATCCAATAACAGATAGTGAGAAGAATAAAGTTAAATCAACTATTCGTTCAAAGGTTCTATCTAATCTTGCAAAGATCCATATGAATAAAAAGCAAATAAGACTTTTATATTCATCTTTAAAGGCAGTAAATAATGATGTTAAGCTAATGGATCTATTTGGAAAAACATTTAATAAAACAAATAATATTTCTAATCCTCCAAAATATAATTATAGCAGTAAAATTTATGTTTTAGGAGTAGATGAAATAGTTGTTGAAGAAGAAGATATTGTTGAAAAAGAGAGAAAAAGAATATTAAGAGGAAGAGGAATTGAAATAGAAATTTAGAGTTGCTGCTGAAAAGAATAATATCTTTTCAGCAGTTTTTCTATTCTTATTAATTAAAGATTTATTAATACTTTAAAAGAAGAAGTTCTTGTTCCATCTTCAAAGGTTAACTCTAATTTTTTTAGATGATATAGTATATTGTTAGTTTTTTTAGTTTGTATAGAGGATAAGAAAATACCTTTATTTTTCAAAGTTTTTTCTAAATATTTAATGTTAATTAGTTTTGTTTGAAGGTCTAAAATATTTTTCATTTCTTCTAAAGAAATATTTGGATTAGCAAATTGTTGATATAAGTATTCTTTAATTTTACAAAGGGCAGTTAACTTTTCTAAATAATTGGTAGGTAGTATAACAATTAGGTCTTTAGCTTTTTGATAGTCTAGTTTAAGAAAAGTTATATAGAAATTATATCTAATTCTATATCTTAGAGTGGTGCGGTAATTAAATCCTAATATTTCTACAAATTTTTTATATGTCTTTCCTTTTTTTCTTCCAATTTTCTTAAAAACTTCTTGAAATTTTTGTCCAAGTATTAATTCAGATTTTTTCTCTATCATTAAGATTTCTTTTCCTATTTGATTAAGATAAGCATTAAGCTCAATATTTTCATCAAATTGTTGATAAGTAAAGATTTTGTCAAAGTTGATACTATCTTTAAATGTTTCAAAAGCAATGAAGTCAGAATTGGAAAGAATAGCAGAAAAAGAGAATAGGAGTTTAAATAATTTAATAAGTACTACTTTAAAAAAATATATTGAAGAGTACAAAAAAATTGAAAAAGAAGTTTAAAATAGTTCAAAAATAAAAAAGCTGAGTAAAACATTTTTATATTACTCAGCTTTTTTATACTGGCGACTACAAAGAAATTCTTTGGTATCTGCTGTCATTATTTTCTCCTTGTATAATGTTTATATAATTCTTTATTTGTTAACTTATCCATTTTATATAGTTATGTGTAAAATCATAGCATGAAGTTGCACTAAAATCAATATTTAGTGGACAAAAAGCAACGAAACAAGATAATTAGCAACTTTAAAGAAAAAATACATTTTTTATAAATCTTATAGTATAATATATCTAAGATATTCTACAGAAAAGAAAAATAATATAGTAAGAAGATTAGTATCTTTGATAATAAAAAAGATTAATTAACTTATGCTCTAAAATAGAAATTACTATAGAGAAATGTATAAATCCAATAAAATTTAGTAGAAGTACTATTTATAAATAAAAAAATCTTTTCTTTGATTTAGGAATTAAGAGAGAAATATTAGATGAATCTAAAGAAATTTTAAAAAAAA
>JAHHTB010000134.1 GCA_020024855.1 Fusobacterium sp. | reverse complement strand
CCTTTTTTCTTTTATTTAAATTTTATAAACTATGCTTTAATTTTAAATACAACTTTTTTAATTTCTTTAGGACCATTTTCTCCGTGGATAAGAGGCATATGAGGTTCTTCAGGGAAAATAATAATAAAAGTATCTCCATTAAGATCAAATATGTGGTCAACAGAACCTTCATATTTTTCAAAGTCTGTTTCCTTATCCCATGGAGTAGTTCTAACAACATTTGAACGAGTGCTATACCCTATTCTCTCTTCTCCTTCTATAACAATTTGAATATCTATATATTTTTTATGCCCTTCAAAAAATCTCTCTTCAATAGGTTGAGTTGTAACAGTTTGACAGTTGAAGAAAACATTATCTCCATCAATCTCATGTTTTCCATTCATAGTTTTATAAGCACCATTTTCAATGCACTCAATAGCCTTATCAAGATTTTCTGAAATTCCTTTGTAAAACTTTAATTCTTTTAATTCTCCATATATCATTTTTTAACTCCTTATGTAAAAACTTATAATTTCTCTAAAACATAAGATAGTACATTTAAGAATATTTGTCAAGAAATATAGAAAAATTAATAATTAATAAAAAATTTTTAAAATTCGTCCCAACCATCAATGGAAGAACTCATATTATAACTTGTAACTGTTCCTTCAAAGAAGTTTGCTTTAACATTTCCTTCTCCTTCAGTGTCAGCAAATCTTTCAAGATGTTTGTATGGATTTTTTTCAAATCCCTCATAAATAGCTTTTAAACCAATAGATTTTAGTCTTTCATTAGCAAGCCACTTTGTATATGCCTCAGTAGTTTCTTCCGTGATACCTAAAATTTGATTTCCTATTATATGATTTGTCCAGTTGATTTCTTGCTTAACAGCTTTTTTAAACATCTCATATATGATTTCCTCGTCAAAGAACTTAGGATTTTCATTTCTAATCTCTTTTAGAATTTGTTGGAAAAGAACAACGTGAGAAAGCTCATCTCTATTTATAAGTCTTATGACGTCAGAAGTTCCCATCATTCTATTTCTACTTGCTAAAAGATAGAAGAAATTAAATCCATTATAGAAATATAAAGCCTCTAAAAGATAGTCAGCAATAATTACTTTTGCAAAATTTTCATCACTTTGATTATCTAAAAAGTTTTGATATATTTCTGCTATATATTTATTTCTTTCAAAGAGTATCTTATCTTCTCTCCATTTATCATAGATAGAATTTCTAGTTTCTTTTGAAAGAATAGACTCTATAATATATTGGTAAGATTGTGAGTGGATAGCCTCTTGGAATGTTTGTATTGAAAGAACTAAATTTACTTCAGGGGCTGTAACATAATCTGAAACATTTGGAATATTATTTGTTTGTATACTATCTAAGAAAATTAAGAAAGAAAGAACACCATCATAAGCATTTTTTTCATAATCTGTTAAATTTTCATAGTCATTTTTATCTTGAGTTAAATCTATTTTTTCAGGAATCCAAAAGTTTCCCATCATAGTTCTATATAAAAGATTAGCCCACTGATATTTAACATTATTTAGGTTGAATAAATTTGTAGAATCTCCCTTTATAATTTTTCTTTCTAAAAGAGAATCATTACCTAAGGGATTAAAAAGTTTTTTTCTATCCACTGCAACTTTCACACTCCTCTTTTTCATTCATAATATTTGTATTTTTTTGAATAGTTCTTATGTAATAAACTGATTTGCAACCCTCTTCCCATGCAGTCATAAAAGTATCATAAATATCTTTTGCTTTTATATTTTTATTTAAGTCAAAGATAAGCTCCATAGATACCCCTTGAGTTGTCCATTTTCCTATTTTACTCATAACTTTTACATAGAATTTAGGGTCTACATTTTTAAATTCAGGATAGAACCATGCTCTATCTTTTAAATATTTTACCACTCTAGGAACAGCTCCCTTTTGATTTTTTTCAATGAAAAATCTTGAGAAAGCAGGGTTTACAGAGGCACAAGCTCCCATTAAAAGAGATGTTGATGTATTTGGTGCAACTGCAGTAAGCTCTCCATTACGTAGTCCATATTTTTTTACAAGTTCAAAAACTTCACTCCACTTTTCAGAAAATTTTGAACTATTTAAATACCAACTTTTATCTTTTTGGAAAAATACTTCTTTATCCCATTTTGAACCTTTAAATAGTGGATAACTTCCTCTTTCTTTTGCAAGGAGAGCAGATGCTTTTATAGAATATAAAGCTATTTCTTCAAAAAGTTCATCTATATCATTAAGAGATTCTTCATATATCATAAATTCCCTTGCAAGATAATCAGCAAGTCCCATACTTCCTACACCAATAGCTCTATAAGATAGATTGTGTTTGTCAGATTCTTTTATAGGTGTTTTTGTAAGGTCAATAGTGTTATCAAGAATTCTAACAGAGGTATCAACAATATCAGAAAGTTCATCTCTAGTTACTTCAGCAAGGTTCATTGAAACAAGGTTACAAGTGTGTATTTCTCCAAGGTCAACAGTTCTTGTTCCAATATTATCTACATTTTTTTCATTAAAATTTTTGCTAGGTGAGAAATTAGAAAAACTTTCCATGCAAAGATTTCCATTTCCTATCATTCCCTTGTGAGAATTATGGTTCATAAAATTAGCTCTATCTTTAAAGAAAATATAAGGCATTCCTGTTTCAATTTGAACTTTCATTATCTCTTTAAAAAGTTCTCTTGCTTTTATAGTTTTCTTAAGTTCAATAGAACTATCTTTTTCAATTTCTAGATAAATTTTTTCAAATTCATCTCCATAAAGTTCACAAAGTTCCACGTCATATTTTTTACGAATTTCAAAAGGGTCAACAAGAGTCCAACTTAAATCTTCCTTAACTCTTTTCATAAAAAGATCAGAGATAACAACTTGAGGATAAATATCATAAGCCTTTCCTCTTTGATCTCCATTTTCTGTTTGAAGTTCTAAGAATGTTTCTATATCAAGATGCCATGAATCAAGGGCAACTGTTACAGCCCCAGCTCTTCTTCCTTGTTGGTTAACAGCAACAGCAGTATCATTTACAATTTTTATCCATGGAACAACTCCACCACTAGCATTATAATATCCATTTACCATAGAGTTTTTTGCTCTTATTCTTGAAACATTAAGCCCAACTCCACCACCATTTTTACTAATTTTTGCAATAGTATCAATATTATAGAAAATAGATTCAATATTATCGTCCATTGCAGTTATAAAGCAAGATGATAGATTTCCTTTTGGTATTCTTAAGTTGGCAAGAATAGGTGTAGCAAGAGATATTTTTTTCAGTGATAAAGCATTATAAAATCTTTTTGCCACAGAAATTTTATCTTTTTCATTTATAGCAAGGAGCATAGATATACACATAAATACCTCTTGTGGAAGTTCAAATATGTTTCCTTGATATTTAAGAAGGTATCTATTTACAAACATATTTACCCCAGCATAGTCATACATCATGTCCCTTGAAACATCTATTGATTTTTCAAGTTCATCTATTTCAGCTTTTGTATACTCAAGAAGTTTTTTATCATAAATTCCTTTTTCACTTAAAAGTTTTATTGTTTCATAAAATTTTCCATAAGAAAAACCTCTTTTGTGGAAAACCTCTCTTTCAGTTTCCATCATAAGAAGTCTTCCTGCTGTATAAGTCCAATCACTTTCTTCAAAGCTTGTCATAGCAACAGCTTGATTTATTAAAGATTCTTGTATTTTTTTAGTAGTTATATTTTCTTGATAAATTGAATCAATACAACTTTCAAGTTTAACCATATTAACTTCAAGTCCCTCACAGGCTCTAACAAGTTTTTCTCTTATTTTTGTTATATCAAGATTTTCTTTTACCCCAGCTCTATTTATGACTTGTCTCATTTTAGATAACCTCTAAGAATTTTTCCATAGTATAAAGAGTTCCATCTTTTTCAACAACAGGGGCACTCATAATTCTTGCTTTACTTGCAATAGTCATAAGAGTTTTTAAATCTTGAGAATATACATAAGCAATCTCTTTTTTATCTAAAGTTCTTTTTAAAGTTTCACATCTACTACAATTTTCTTTACCGTATATTTTTATCATTTATATCCCTCCATAAACACAATATGTTGTGTTTTTGTAAAAATTAATTACTATATCTTGAAATATTATTGCATAAAATTTTTTATTTTTCAACTTTTTTATTTGAGATTTTTTTGTATAAATTATGAAGTTTAAGATTAACAATACTTATTTACTATTGAAGAGGTTTATATATATTTTATATTTTGAAAATTATTTTTATTTTTATATTTTGTAAGACAACTATTTTATAATAATCAATTATATTTCAACAAATAATTTGATAGTTAAAATAAATTATGCTATAATTTGTGTAAGAAAAATTTAAAAGGACATTTTTTAATTAATTGGAGGAATTTATGAATATACTTATTACATATTCATCAAAGACAGGAAATACTGGTAAGATTGCAGAGGCTTTAAAAGCTGGTTTACCTTTAGCTCATCTAAAGCCAATGTCTGAAGTGGAAAATTTAGATAGTTATGATGTAGTTTTTGTTGGTGGTTGGATAGACAGAGGAACTTTTAATGCCGAGGCTTTAGAATTTACAAAAAAAGTAAAAGGTAAAAAGGTTGCATACTTTTTTACTCTTGGAGCATATCCTGATTCAGATCATGCTAAAGATTGTGTAAATGCAATCAATACTCTTTTTGAAGAAAATGGAAATGAAATACTTGGAAAATATTTCTGCCAAGGTGCTATTGATCCAAAACTTATAGAATTTATGTCAAGTTTACCAGAAGGACATGTAATGGCTCCAAATGAAGCTAGAATAAAAAGATGGAAAGATGCATCAACTCACCCAGATAATAATGATTTAGAAAATGCAAGATCATTTGCTAGATCAATTATTGATACAATTTAATATTCTATAAAAAAAGGAAGCCGGTTCACTTCCTTTTTTTCTTTTTTGCTATTTATTAATTTTTGGTAAAATAATATTTTCAATTTTTTTTGCTTTTATTCTTTTCTTTAATTGCCTATAAGGAGTTTTATTATCTTTATTTTTTAAATATGGGTCAGCTCCATTTTCTAGACAGAAATTTATTAAATCAGTATTATGAGCAATTAAACAT
>JAHHTB010000133.1 GCA_020024855.1 Fusobacterium sp. | reverse complement strand
ATGGAAATATTTCAAGAAGTTATTCATTTAGACCTAACATAGGATTTAGTTATAGTTTTTAATTTAGAAGGAAGGAGATAAAAAATGAAAAAAACATTACTAATATTTATTATGCTTTCTTTAACAATAACTTCTTTCTCTAACGAAAAAGAAATAACTGTAAAAGAAAATAAAAAAATAGAAATAAGTCAATCAGAAAAAGAAGATTATAAAAAAATTAGGGAAAACTGGGCAGAGTATCTGTCTGGTGTTCCTAAAAAAATAGATATTCTTACAATGAATAGTAAAGAATTTTTAGCCATATGCTCAGCTAATGATAGAAGTGGAGATAACTCTTATAAAAAAATAAATAGAGATGAAAACAAAAAATTTCTATTTAAAGGGAATGAAAATATGGCAAATGGTGTTCATGTAATGAGAAGTTATGAAGATATTAAAAATATTGCCAGAGCTTATGTAACACCTAATACAAAATATTATAAACATCCTAAAGTAAAAGAAGATTTAATAAATATGCTTGATTGGATGTATGATAATGGATATCATGAAGGACTTCCTGAAAATGGAAACTGGTGGCAATGGGAACTAGGAATACCAAAAACTTTAAATGATATAATAGTTCTTTTATATGATGATATTCCTGCAGAAAAAAGAATGAAATATTTAAAAGCTTCTCAATATTTCCAACCATATGCAAAATATTCTGGAATGAGTCCAACAGCTTCTTATTCAACTTCTCCAGATAAGAGAGTTTCAACAGGAGGAAATAGAACAGATACTTCTATAATTTCTTTCTTAAGAGGAACTTTAATGGAAGATAAAGTCCAAGTAGCAGATGGGGCAACAGCTATAGTTGATGTAGCAGAATATGTAACTAAAGGTGATGGATTCTATAAAGATGGTTCATTTATTCAACATGGAACAGTTGCTTACAATGGAACTTATGCTTCTGTACTTTTTGATGGCTTAGGTGCAATTATGTGGCTTGCAGATGGAACACAGTTTGAAGTAAAAGATCCAAAAATAGATAATATTTATGATTCAATTATAAATGGATATAAATTTTTATTTATAAATGGTGGAGTAAATGATTCTGTAAGTGGAAGAGCAACATCAAGAAATGAGTCAAGTGATTTAACAAGAGGAAGAGAGTTATTAAAATCTATGGCACTTCTTGCAGAAGGAGCTGGGGACAAACATAAAGCTGAAATAAAATCTCTAATAAAAACTACAATAATTAACAATAACTCTTTTGATATAGTAAAAGGAGTAAATAATAATCAAATTATAAAAAATATTCTTCAAGGAATAGTAGATGATAAAAATGTTAAGATTTTAGATGTTGAAGGAAATAAAATTTATGGTGGAATGGATAGAGCTGTTTCAATAAATGATAAAGGTGGAAAATTTGCTCTTTCTATGCATTCTTCAAGAATTGCTAACTATGAAACAATGAATAATGAAAATGTAAAAGGTTGGTATATTGGAGATGGAATGACATATATTTATGGAATTGATTCAGAAACATTTACAGAATTTTGGCCTACTGTTGATAGATATCATCTTCCAGGAGTTACTAACAGTATAAATGAAAGAGGGATTAAATCTGGAGAGAGAAGAATAATAGGAATGCTTTCACCAAAAGCATGGGTAGGTGGAAGTGGAAATGGTCAAGAATCATTTGTTGGAATGGATATGATTTCATGGAATAAGGCAACAAGAATGAAAAAATCATATTTTATGACAGATGATGGAGCAATATTTGTAGCAGCCTCTAATATAAGAAGCAATGACGGAGAAATTCATACAACTATTGATAATAGAATATTAAAAAATGGTAAAGTGTTATTAAATGGGAAAGAGATTACAAAAGATATTGAAATAGAGAATCCTGAAAATGTTTCTTTAAACTTTAATGAAAATTATAAGGGAGAGAATATAGGATATAAGATAGTTTATGCTCCACAACTTACTATTAAAAAAGTTGAAAGAAAAGGAACATGGGAAGATATAGGCGGAGATAAGAAAGAAGAAATTACAAAGAATTATTTCACTGCTTATATTAATCATGGAACTAATCCAAGAAAAACAGGATTTGCTTATATTTTATTACCTATGTTTAATCAAGATGATGTAAATAAATATGATACATCAAGATTTGAAATAATTAAACTAGATGATGAAGCTCATGTAATTAAAGATAAGAAAACAGGAACTATGGGAATTAACTTTTGGAAAGATTCTTCAACTAAAGAACAAGGTATAAAATCTTATTCAACTTTATCACTTATTATAAAAGATAATGAAAAATATATGGAACTTTGGGTAAGTGATCCAACTCAATTAGCAAATTATAACTCTATATTTGAAATTGATGGAAAATATAAATTAGAAGAGAGCTCAACGAAAAATATAACAGTTAAATCTAAAAAAGATAAGATAAAAATTGAAATAGATTTAAAGAATAATGGAGCATCAGAATATATTAAATTAAGAAAAATATAGAAGAATAAAATGAAATAATTATTTCAAAACCTACAGATTAATCTGTAGGTTTTTTATTTTTTCTATGTTTGTGACTTATATGTTCAGAAACTAAAACATCTTATGTTTTAAAAAAAAACATTACGATTGAAAAATATATGCAATATTCCATATGAATAGTGAAGATTTACATTTTTTTTTAATATGGTTATACTCAGTATTGTAAAAGAAATTAAGAAAAACTAAAAAAAGGCAGGTAGATGAGAATAATGAAAAAACCAAATTTATTATTTGTTTTTGCAGATCAATGGCGTAGAGATGCTATGGGATTTATGAAAAAAGATGAAGTAATTACTCCAAATATAGATAACTTTTCAAAAGAAGCTTTAAGCTTTGATAATGCTATGAGTGCTTGTCCTTTATGTTCTCCAAATAGAGCAACAATGTTTACAGGAACATATCCAGTTACAAATGGAGTATGGACAAATTGTAAAACAGGTTTAAAAGATGTAGAACTAAGAGAAACAGATATAACTTTAATGGATGTATTAAAAGAAGACGGCTATAAAATAGGATACATTGGAAAATGGCACCTTGATAGTCCAGAAGTAAACTTTTCAGAAGAACCTGTATCAGGAGCAAGAAACTGGGATGCTTATACTGCACCAGGAAAAAGAAGACATGGAGTTGATTTCTGGTATTCATATGGTGCATACGATCAACATTTAAAACCTCATTACTGGCATAATGATGAAAAAATGATAAATATTGATCAATGGTCAGTTGAGCATGAAACAGATAAGGCTATAGAATTTATAAATGAAAATAAAAATGAGCCTTTCTCTTTAATAATATCATGGAATCCACCACATACTCCTTTAGATTTAGTTCCTCAAAAATATGTAGATATGTATGCAGGAAAGCAATTTAAAGTAAATCCAAATGTATTATTAACAGAAGTAACAGATCATACATTATCAGTTAACCCAAGACTTAACTTTACAGATGAAGAATATCAAGAAGTAATGAGAAAATATTTTGCAGCTGTAACAGGAGTAGATGAAAACTTTGGAAGACTTTTACAAAATTTAAAAGATAATGGAATATATGATGATACAATTATAGTTTTAACAGCAGACCATGGAGAAATGTTATGTGCTCATAGATTATGGAGTAAACATGTTTGGTTTGAAGAATCAACAGGAATTCCATTCTTAATAAAATATGGAGATAGATTTATAAAAGGAAGAACAGATAATGTTCTTAATGGTGTAGATATTATGCCAACAATCCTTTCATTAATGAATCTTCCTATTCCAAAAACAGTAGAAGGAATAGATTTAAAAGAAGTAATTTTAAATGGAGATCAAATAGAAAACTATGCAATTATGTCTGGTTACCCAGGACAAATGAGGGCAATAGAAGAATTTGAAAGAAATGGAAAAGAAAATGTTGCTTATGGATGGAGAGCTATAAGAACTAAACAATATACTTATGTAGTAAACAAAGGTTACACTATGGATTATGGAACAGAAAGACTTCTATACGATAACCTAAAAGATCCTTATCAAATGAATCCTTTAAAAGTTGAAGATTATAAAGAAAATGAAGTAACAGAATTTCTTGAAGGAAAATTAAGAGAATGGGGACAAAAATATAAAGATAAGTTTGAGTTTTAATAAAAATATAGGAGGATAATATGGAGTTAAAGAAAGAAGTAAGGGAAAGATTTTCACAAGAAGTGGAACTTCCAAAAGAAATGCTTTATGGAGCATTACATGAAGCACTTAAAAAAATAGATGGAAATACAAAAACATTTATAAATAGATTTCCTAGACCTTGTAGTGTAAATTATGTGTATCCAGGAATTGCAAATGCAGGGGAATGGGATGATTGGACAAGTGGATTTTGGACAGGAATGTTATGGCTTGCATATGAAATAACAGGAGAAGAGAGATACAAAAAAGTAGCAACTTTCCAAGTAAAAAGTTATGATGAAAGAATTGATAATAAAGTAGCAGTAAATCACCATGACTTAGGATTCTTATATACTCCATCAGTAGTAGCAGCTTATAAAATAACAGGAAATGAAAGAGCAAAAAATGCTGGAATAAAAGCAGCTAGACATTTATTAGGAAGATATAAAGAAAAAGGTGAATTTATTCAAGCTTGGGGAGACTTAAATGACCCAACAGCTTACAGATTAATAATAGATTGTAACTTAAATATGCCGTTATTATTCTGGGCATCTGAAGTAACAGGTGAAGAAAGATTTAGAGAAATAGCTACAAAACATTTAAATACAGCAGCAAGTGTGGTAGTAAGAGAAGATAGTTCAACTCATCATACTTTCTATTTTGATCCAGAGACAGGAAATCCGGTAAAAGGTGTAACAGCTCAAGGAGCTGGAGATGATTCTGCTTGGGCAAGAGGACAAGCTTGGGGAGTATATGGTTTTCCACTAGCATATAGCTACTTAAAAGATGAAAAGTTTGTAGAATTGTATAAAAGAGTAACAAATTACTTCTTAAATCATTTACCAAAAGATAATATTTGTTATTGGGACTTAGTATTTGATGAAACATCTGGAGAGGAAAGAGATACATCAGCAGCAGCAATAGCAGTTTGTGGAATGTTAGAAATGGCAA
>JAHHTB010000132.1 GCA_020024855.1 Fusobacterium sp. | reverse complement strand
GTATAAAATGTAAATATATTTTTATTATAATATTAAATTAGAAAAATATAAAGCACATTTTATACAAGATAAATAAGATTTTTTCAGGAGGATAAATGAATAAAAAATATGAAGTATTTAATATACCAAAAAATGAAACAATAGATACAGGTCCAAGTGAAATAGTCGAAAAATTTTTAGATGTTTCAGAAGTTGAAAATGAAAAACAACATAGTCTTGTTAGAATAGATATAAATGTTATTGAATATCCACTATTTACTAAAAATCCAAGAAGAAAAAAAAATCAAATTATTAGATATTTTTTTAATAGAGACAAAGAAGCTTATATTCAAGTAAATCCTACTTCTGGAGATTTTATTCCAGGAGAATTTGAAGAAAGAGTTTTTATTGCCATATTAAAAATTATGAGAGATAAAAAGTATAATAATGAATTTTATACTAAACCTTCAGAAATTTTATACAATATGGGAATACCACAAACTTCATATAAAAGTTTTTATAAAAAAATAACATTAGCACTTCAAAGATTATCTCAAACAAGTTATACTTTTAAAAATTCTCTTTATTCAAATAAAATGAAGGGAATAATAGACGATAAGATAAATACTAATATAATGAATATTAGAATTATAACATTAAATCAAGCTGAAAAAAATGAAATGGAGTATTTCCAAGATAAAAGAACAAAAGAAGTTATAAAAATATCAATTTCAAATTACTTTTATGATAACATAATCAGAAAAGGTTATCTTGTTTATGATTCACAACTTCTTTTAAATATGGATAGCCCAATTACAAGAGCCCTTTATATGCTTGTAAATAAATTAAGATTTAATAAATTTCATTTGAGAGTTTTAGCTTTAAGTATTATAAAAAAAATACCTTTAAGTGATGATGCAAAATCTCTTGGAAGAAGCATAAAATCTCTTGAAAAAAGTTGTAAGCAATTAAAGAAAATGGATCTTATTTCAGATTATAATATTATTAAACAAGGAAAATTAATTCAAACAGAAATAGAATTTTTCTTTGAAGAAAAGCATAATGCAATAAAACAAAGTTTTTTCTATGATGATAAAAATCATTTTGATAATCTTCTCATTACTTATACTGAAAAAGGTGAAGAGGGAGAGGTTATTACAGAAAGTCAAGAGGCATTAAAAGAGATTCAGCAAGAAAAAGAAAATATAACTCCTACTGATGAAAAAATTAATCAGATTTTTGAAAAACTTCCAGCTAGAGCAAAAGAACTTAAAACAATGCCAGGAGCTATAAAAGATGCTATTCGTCAATATGGTTTTGAATATGTAATGTATACAGCTGAGTATATGAGTAAAAATAAAGTCACTAAAATAAGAAGTTATTTTATACAGGCACTTGAAAAAGGCTGGGCAGAAAACTTTATGATAATAGAAAAGAATAAATCTCAAAAGAAAAAAGAATCTCAATTAACGTTTAATACAATAGAAATGCAGAAGTCACAAAATAATGAGACTGATGAAAAGATAAAAGCTAAAAAATTAGAGCTTTATAATGATTACTATAAAATTTTAAATGATGAGGAAAAAGAAAAAATAAATAAAGAAGTCTTTAATGATTATATAAAAATGTCAGGGACAGTTGTTGCTAGTGCAGCACAAAAAATAGCTTTTCAAATGGCAAAAGAAAGTTTAATTAGAGAATATTTATACAAGAGAGATGCTGAAAAAAATGAAATATCAAAAATAAATTCTAAAAAAGAGATGAAAGAAATTCATATGGGAAACTTTATTTTTGGAGAAAATTTTAGCAAGGAAAAAGAGCAAGAGATAAGTGAAAATAGTAATGTTGAAGAGATTTATAAAGATATAGAAGATATAACATTCACAGAGGAAAAAGGAGAAAATAAGGTTGAGAAAAAAATAAAAAAATCAGATATTATTTGTGATATTAAAAAAGTTTATAATGAAATTTCACTATTTCAAATGGAACTTTTAGATTTCTTAGAACTTCTCGATACAATAGAGCAGGAAACACAGGATAAGATAGTAAGAATTGTCGGAATTTCTAAATATTTTGAGGCAACAGTTGGTGGATATTATATGAAGATAGAATATATAAAAGATAAAGAAAGTAGTATAAAAATTATAAAAAAATAAAATTCACATTACCCTTGTATATATTATAAAAATTTTTATAAAAAACTCCAGTTTTTATACTGGAGTTTTTTTACTATTTTATTTAAAAGCCTCTTCTCTAATAGTCTCTATTTCATCAGGATATTTTGGCATTTTATTCCCAAGTCTTCTATTTCCTTTTTCAGTAACAAGATAATCTCCCTCATATCTCATTCCACCAAAATTAAGATATTTTTCAAGTTCATCATAATTTATGTATTCAGAAAATTTATTTTCAGATTTCCATTTAGAAATAAGTTCGGGAATAAAATATATTCCAGGTTCAACTGTAAAAACAAATCCTGTTTCAAGAGTTCTACCAAGTCTTAAAGAGCTAAGTCCAAATTGAGAACTTTTTTTATTTCCATTATAACCAACAATGGGTTCTCCAATATTTTCCATATCATGAACATCTAATCCCATCATATGTCCAAGACCATGAGGCATGAAAAGAGCATGAACCCCATTTTTTACTATTTCATCAGGATTTCCTTTTAAAATATTTCTTTCAACCATTCCTTTAGCTAACACTTTACAAACAGCAAGATGTACATCTAAATATGTAATCCCAGGTTTTATAAGTTCTTCTGCTTTATCAAACATAGAAATTAAAAGATTATAAATATCTTTTTGTCTTTCTGTAAATTTTCCTGAAACAGGGTGTATTGTAGTCATATCTCCACAATATCCACTTTCAATTCTTGCTCCTGCATCAATAAGTAGTAAATCTCCCTCTTTTATTTTATTTCCATGATAATGGTTGTGAAGAGTTTGCCCATTTATAGTACAAATAGTTGGAAATGATAAACCACTATTTTGACTTCTTGAAATATTTTCAAGAATAGCAGCAATTTCATATTCCATCATACCAGGTTTTATAGCTTTCATAGCAGCAAGATGCATATCTCTTGTAACATTAACAGCTTTTTCAATCTCCTCAATTTCTTCAGGAGTTTTTATATTTCTTTGGTTAGCAACAGCAAAACATAAATCTTCAGAAATATTTTTATTAATATCATTTGGTGATACTTTAAACCAATCAGCCATTTTTATCATAAGGCTATGTCTATATTGTGGAATATAATGTACTATCTTTTTTTCTTTTTGCATATTAGTCATAAACTGATTAAGTTCATCTAAGCTATGCAAATTTTCTATTCCAATATTTTCACATTGCTCCTTAAGTGTAATTTGTGGTCCCATCCAAATAATATCATCCATAGTAAGTTCATTTCCAAAAATATAATCTTTATTATTATCAACATCAATTATTCCAAATAGATTTTCTCTATTAAGACCAAAATAATATAAAAAAGTAGAGTCTTGTATAAATGGATAAGTATTATCTTCACAATTCATAGGAGAAGAATCATTTCCACATATCAAAATAATTCCATTTTTAATTTCTTCTTTTAGTTTTTTTCTTCTATTTACATACACTTCTTTAGAAAACATTTATATCACCTCTTACATAAAATATTTTGTGCTTTAAGAGTATTACAAAATAAGATAAAAGTCAAATTTTTTATAGTATTTATCTTTTATATCAAATATTTGGAAAATAATTTAATATATGATATCATAAAAATTAAGTTATTCTAAAAAAGAATTAGTTTTTTAGGGGGAATCATGAAAAATTTAAATCTTTTAATAAAACCTGCATCTAGTAGTTGTAATCTTCGTTGTAAATATTGCTTTTATTATGATGTAGCAGATAATAGAAAGATAGAAAATTATGGTATTATGAAAGATAGTACTTTAGAAAATATGGTAAAAAGAGTATTTGATGATGTTGAATATTCAGCAAATTTTGCATTTCAAGGTGGAGAGCCAACAATTGCAGGAATAGAATATTTTGAAAAGTTTCATAAAATGATTGAAAAATATAATACAAAAAATATTATTGTAAATTTTTCACTTCAAACAAATGGAACTTTGCTTAATAAAAAATGGCTAGAACTTTTTAAAAAGCATAATTATCTTATTGGTCTTTCTCTAGATGGAAATAAAGAAGTACATGATACATTTAGAATTGATACAAAAGGTGATGGAACTTTTTCAAGAGTATTAAAAGCATCAAAAATGTTGAGAAAAGCTGAAGTAGAATTTAATATTTTATGTGTAGTAAATAAGCTTACAGCTCAAAATGGAAAAATAATATATAATTTTTTTAAAAATAATGGATTTAGATATTATCAATTTATTCCATGTCTTGATAGCTTAAGCTATTCTGAGAAAAAAGATTATACTTTAACAGCTAATGATTATGGAAAGTTTTTAGATGAAATATTTCAACTTTGGTACGAAGATATAATGTCTGGAAAGAGAATAAGTATTAGGCATTTTGATAATTATACAAAAATACTCTTAGGTGAAGAACCAGAAGCCTGTGATATGGTTGGACATTGTAATATGAATGCAGTTTTAGAATCTGATGGAAGTATGTATCCATGTGATTTTTATGTTCTTGATGAATACAAGGTTGGAAATATAAACGAAAGTAGTTTTAAAGAATTGTTTGAAAATGAAAAAGAGATGTCATTTTTAAGATCCTCTCTTGTAGTTGATAAAAAATGTAGAGTGTGTAAATATTTTAAAATCTGTCGTGGAGGTTGTAGGCGTCATAAAGATTTAGTTAAAGAGGGAACTCTTGAAAATAGATTTTGTGAAGCATATAAATATTTCTTTGAAAGAAATATAAATAAGATGATAGAAATAGCAGAATATGTTATAAAAATAAGAAAAGAAAATTTTATGAAAAAATAAAATAGATAGAGAGTGTGGGAATAACTACACTCTTTTTATTTTAAAAAATATCTTGACACTTTTAAAAAAAAGATATACTATTTTATTGTTAGCAATCTATAATAAAGAGTGCTAAAAAAGAGATAAAATTTTTTGAAAGGAGGAACTTAAGTGATTATAAAACCTATTGGAAAGAGAGTTTTAATAAAACCTTTAAAAGCAGAGGAAAAAACAATGGGGGGAATTATTTTAACTTCTTCTTATTCTCAAGTAGATTCTAATATGGGTGAGATTGTTGCTATAGGTGATAGTAATAATATGAAAATTTTAAAAATTGGTGATAAAATTATCCATTTAGATAATGTTGGTACAAAAATAAAAGGTGGAAATGACGAGTATATAATCATAG
>JAHHTB010000131.1 GCA_020024855.1 Fusobacterium sp. | reverse complement strand
TTAAAAAATCCACTTGTTTATTATGATTATAATTCAAGTAGTGCAATAAGTAATATAGTGCATAACAGAAGAGTGCACCTTGCAAAAAATGAAGCTATAACTTTAAATAATAATGGTTCAAAATTTATTAAGAATACTAATTTAAGTGGAGAAGACTGGATAATTCCAAGTCCTGATATTCGTGATTATCCTTGGGAAGATTTAGGAAAACATAAGATAAGTATATATAGAGGAAAGAATGAAGTAATTAAAGTAACAAAAGAAAACGGAGGAACAAATTCATCTACTTATTTAAGTGGGGATAAAATAGGAAATGTTAATAGAAGTAAAAATGAAGTAATGCTTTCTTATGATGGTGGAAATAAATATTTGAATTTTGGTTTGTCTAAATATAATTTTGATGGCGAAGATATAAATGATATATCTATTACAAACTATACAGATAAAGCTTTAGAAAGTAGAGCAACTTATAAAGTTAAAATTCCAAGATTTGAAGGAATTCATTATATGGGAAATTTTGATATAAAACCAAAACAAAATTATACTAAAGATTATGCTTACGATTCTACAAAACCAAATGATAAACCAATAGTAATAGATTATGGAACAGTTGGATTTAGAGATTTGGATACAAGAATAACAAATCAATCTGGTGGAGAAGGGATTGACTTTAGAGTTACTAAAAAAGTAAAACTTATACATTTAGATAAAAATAATAAAGAAACAGGTTATGTTATAAATAATGCAGAACTTTATTTTGAAAATGGTGTTGATGTTTCAGATGATACTGGTGACGGAACAAGTAGATTTAAAGGAAAAAATGAAAAATCGACTTCTGCTATGTTAAAATTAAAAATACCACAACAAGAAACATTAGTAAAAGATGGAAAATATAAAATACTTACAAGTGATGAAAATAAAGTTAAAGATGTAAATCCGTTAAGAATAGGTGTTACTGTAAATAATAACAAAGAGAAATATTATACTTATATGGGTGGAGAATCTTTTGAAAATGGTAATGCTGGAAATATATTTACTACTGGAACTGGAAAGAACCTTTATTTGAATATTACTACAAAACGTTTTGTTGAAACTATAATTGAATTTGAAAATGAAAATTTAAAGAAAGAAAATGGAAATATAAACTGGATAAAATTAAATAAATCTAATTTTTCTTTTGGAAAACTTACAAATAAAATAACTCTTGCAAATGGAAAACAATCAGATATATGGGGTAGGGTAAAAGGAGAGATTATAGATATTCCAGTAATAAAAAATGAAAAATCTAGTAATTTAAAAATGACTTTATTTGATGATAATAATAAAGTTTTAATAGATAACTTAAATACTATAAATGGAGAATATAAATTTTCTCTTGCATTAGATAGTAATAATAATCATAGAAACTTTATAATAAGTCGTGAAAATGTAAATGATAATTATATAAGATTTTCTCTTGATAATGGATATGATGCTACAAAAGAAAAAGATATTAAATTTTATATAAGATATATAGATACTTCAAATGGACAAAATAAATTTTTATTTGATCAAAGATATATAGTTAAATTTAAACAAACAATAAATTACAAGGGAGATATAAATATAAGGTTTAAAAATCCTAGTATGACAATGGATATAAATAATGGAAGTGGAGCAACAAGCTTATTTACAAGAAATTATAATAACAATGGTAACCATAGGACAACAAAAGATAAAATTGATTGGGTTGAAGTTCAAATATCTGATGAAACTATAAATAATTTAAAAACTGATATTAATAATAGTTTTTGTGAGTTATATGATAATTTAAATAAAGTATTATTAAATGATTCAGAAATAAAAGAATTTATATTAAAACAAGATAATGATTTTATAATAGGATTACCAAAAACAAAAAATATATTTGAAACTCTTTTTGGAAATTATACAGGAAATAAAATAGAAAAAACTCTAGATATGAAATTTTTAAATTCTGGAACTGGAATCATTGATAATGGAAAAGATAAGACTTATAGATTAAATATAACTATTGATGAATTTGATCCTAAATATTATGGAAAAGTGTTTGTAGGAAATAGTGATGACACAGAAACATATATGGAGATAAACAGTGTTGGTAATAGTACTCTTGATTTACAACTTAATAATTTACAAGCAGATAATTTTGTATATGTTGATTTAGGTACATCATATAGAGATTATTTAAGATATGAAGCCTTACCAAAAGCACTATTAGAAAAGGATTTATTTATAAATATTAAAGGACAAGTTGATGCTATTCCAGTAGGCTCTAATTATGCAAAACCAGTAAAAGGAGATATTGTATTATTAGATGGGACTAATTATATTGATATCACAAATAAAAATAGAATAATAGAATTTACTAAAGATGGAGGTCCTACAGCTAGTCATAAAAATTATCCTTTAAAATTAAAATTAAGTTTAGCTGAGTATAAAAAACTAAAACCATATACAAAATATGAGATTTTCTTAAATGGAAATCAAAATGTTATAACTATTGGTACAGAAACATTAAATGATAATATTTTATTTAATAAACCACTTAATTTTATAACAAAAGGACCTGGAATAAAAATAGAAACCTCTATACTTGATTTTGGACAAATAAAATTAGAAAATGAAACTTCTCCTTTAGTTATAAAAGAAGGTAAAACAGAAATTCCTATTAAAGTTATAAAAAATGGAACTCTTGATAATAATCTTGATATAACAAGTGAAGGATTAACTGTTAATACAGATACTATTTTTATAAAACAAAGAAGTGCAAATAATGAAGTAATGGTAAATGGTGGAGAATTAAAAGTAAGAGATTTAAAAACAGAAAAACTTAATAATACTTCAACAGAAGTTGTAGAACAAAATACAGAAATAATAGAATACTATGATGTTTTAGGTGTTTTAGAAGTACCTAAAAATTTATCAAAAGAAAAATATGGTTCATATAGTGGAACAGTAGAAGTAACATATACTTTCTATTAAAATATCTTATTGCAGATATTTAATTAAAAATAAAGTTATATATCTGCAATAATTTTACAAGGAGAAAAAATGAATAAAAAATTAAAAATAATTTTTATTATGCTAATTTTAAATATGGTATCTTATTCTAAAAATGTAAATACAGTTGATAAAATCGAAAAATTTAATTCTAATTTAATAGTTCAAGGAAAAGACATAAAAGAAAGAATAGATTATACTTTATATCCACAAAATATGAAACAGATTCCTGTAAACGCTTCAGAAGAAGAGATAAAAAAAATAAAAGATGAAAATCAAAAAGAGCTCTTTTCACAACAAGAATTTGATTATGAAAATAATAAAATTGATAATGGATTACATAATGGTAAAGTTGATTCAAAACTAGCTTTATATGCAGAAGATGGAGCAACAGTTCACAATATTGGAAAGATATCATCATATAATCAAAAAATTAACACTAATTATGGTGGACTCTTAATTACTGGGATAGACAATCCTTTAATAAAAAATGATAATTTAATTGGATTAAAAGGATATAATAATTCTTATGTGAATTTTATAAATGATGGTCAAATACAGATGGGAGCAACTGAACATATATTGTCAGTTCCTGTTAATATAGCTGGTTTAATTCCCACAGGTATAACTTTTGGGGATTATGATAAATATGTTATAAATGCTTTAAATAGTAATATTGAAAATAATGGTACTATAACTACAGGAATTGATAGAGTAAAATATGTAAAAGCATTAGATATTGGAGTTTTAAATGGAGCTAAAATAACTACCGATAGAAGAATAATAAATCTTCAACAAGGAAGTATAAAAAATACTGGTTTAATAAAAGTAGAAAGACAAAAACAATTTGAAATTATTAATGGTGTTGCTGTTGATTTGCTTCAGATAGGAATACATTTTGATAGAAACGATTATGGAATTAATTTATCAAATGATTCTAGTTTGGGAAATGTAGAAAAAAGTATAAATAGTGGAAAAATATTTGTTGGTGGAGATATTTATGGACAAGGATATTCAGGAATAGGAGTAGGAGCTTTAGGAGCAGATTTTATAGGAGAGCATAATAAATATGGTATAAATACTAAAAATTCAACTTTTATTAATACAGGAATAATAGAAGTTGAAAGAGATTTAGCTAAAGCTTATGATGATAATAATAATATTGTTGACTTATATTTATTTTATAAAAATGTTTTAAAGTTAGGGTTATTATCTTTTACTAATTTAACAGAAACGAGTATTGGAGTGAATATAAATGGCGGAGAATTTTATAATAATTGTGGAACTATTTCTATTGGTGTAAATGATTCTAAAAGATTTACTACTCAACTTAGAAAAGGTGCAGGAATAGCAGTTTTAGGAGAGAATGGAGCGAATATCTATTTTAATACTGATACAGAAACTAAAAAGTCTATTTTAAATACAGTAGATAAAGATGGAAAAGAAGTAGAAGCAAAATCTACTATTAATCTTGAAGGAAAAAATGTGTATGCTACTTGGTTAGAAGGTGGATCAGTAGCTACTTTTAATGGGGAAACAGAAATAAATTTTATTGTTCCTGATGGTCTAGATGCAGAAAATAAAGAGACATATTTATCAGAAAGAAATAGACATATTTTTTATACAGATAATAAGGGATCAAAAGTTGAAATTAAAGGGAAGATTATAGCAAATGGAGATATAGATATAGGAGATTATACAATAGGAAAAGAAAATCATCATGATAATATAACTATTGTTCCAGAATATGAAGCTATAAAGAATGAGAGTGGACAAATTATTGGATTTGATAAAAAAGAAACTACTCTAATTTCTACTGGAAAAATAGGGCTTAATGGAAATATAAAATTAGATACTACTAATTTTATAGGAATGTCAAGAGAGGAAGTCGAAAATTTTATAGATTATAAATATATTGAAGCTAAAGAGGGAATAGAAGGAGATGGAAATCTTATTTCAAACTCTTATTTATTTGATATTCAGACAGATAAAAATAATAGTTCAATTTCATTAACTAAAGTTGATAGAAAAGATTTTAATACAATAATAGAGAATAGAGAATTAGGAAATTTATTAGAAGCTAATTATAATGATAATTTAAGTGGGGAATCTCTTCAGATATATAAATTGATAGCCACAGGAGAAAATTATGATTCTTTTTCCAATAAATTAAATGAAGTTACAGGTATTGAAAATATAACTACACTGGAAACACAAATAATAGATATTACAAAAGATTTAAATAAACAATATAGAAAATTTACAAAAGAAAATACAAATGAAGGAGTAGTATTTAGTTATTTAAATAGTAAATCTAAAATAAATAAAAATGAAAATTATGAAGGTTT
>JAHHTB010000130.1 GCA_020024855.1 Fusobacterium sp. | reverse complement strand
ATCTTCTATTCCTTCAATTTTCTCTTTAGACTTAACGATATCTTCAAGTTGTTTTATTCCTTCATCTTCATCACAAATACCATCTTTTTTCTTAATCTGTACATATACTCTACAATTTCCTATTTCATCATTGACTTCACACAATATTGGAAGAGGCTTTATAAAGGTTCTGTCGGAATCTCCGCCTTTTTTATCATATGAGTTTCTACTTTCAACTAAATATCCTTGTTTTACAAAAATTTCTTCTACTATTTTTTCAACATCATCAGGTCTAATTGAAAAGATCTCTTTATTTAGATTTTCCATACTCTTGATATTTTTCTCAAAAATACCTCTTAAAATCTCTGTTATTTGAGATTCCTCTTTTATGCTTTTTATTTGTAATAAACTTTCAATAGCACTAATTATCTCGCTATTATATACACTATTTATAGCCTTTTGATATCCTCTTAACTTGCTGTGAATTACTTTAGTAGCATCATTTCCATTATAAGTAAAATACTTATCTATCTCATCTGAAAATTTAGTAGCAACTTCAACAGGAATACAATGTCCATAATCTCCTTTTATCTTCTCTAAATCAAAATAATATTTCCCTTTAACTCTGTATAAAGAAAACATATTCCACTCGGGAAATTTAGGAATAAGAATTATATCTCCCTCTTTCATCTCTAACATTTTTCTTAGATTACTGTTTTTATTTCTAAGATATCTTCTAGCTTCGTCAGTATCTCTCCAACCTTCTGGACAAGCATTAACCCATTCCTCTTGATTTCTCTCTTCTCCATTTTCATCAAGTAAGGATAAATTCTCCAAACCCCAACCTTGTTTTAAAATACCTTTTTCCAAATTTTCCTTAAAATAATCCCTGTCTGAATAATCAATTCTAAATATGTAGTAGTTCATATCCTTCTCCTTCATATTAAAATCACTCTCCTTTTTATTATTGGTAGAATCCCTTTAACATTTGTGAGAGTGATTTTCAGCTAATTATTTTTTATATAAATTTTTCTATATAGTATCTTTTTATTTTTTCTTTTAATTCATCTTGAGATAAAAAATCTAAAATAATTACCCCACCTAACATATTTACATATCTTACTATTGCCAAAAACTTTTTTCTTTCTAATTTTCCATATTCTTTTTCTAATTCAGCCAAAGCTACTAATACAGCCCTTGCTATTTTAGGATTATTAGTATAATTACTTGAAAATAAAGTTAATACTTTTGTTGAGAAATCAGTTTTTAAATACTCTAAGGCATAGTATGGATTTTCGTTATTCTTATCATATGTTAGTCTTCCTATCCACCATAATCTTGAAAGAGGATTTAAAATCAAGCTTCTTTTTTGCCCTTGTTTAAAGAAATAATTGTTTAGTATTTTTTCTTTTGTTACTTCTGAATTATTTATTTTACATCTATAGTTTAAAAATTTCCAAAAAATTGTATGAGATAATCCTGTCCAAAATCTTTCATCTGTTGCTTGGCTATCACTTATATTTTTTAAGTTATTATACATAATTTTTACATTATTATAATCAGTTGCTTCTGGTCTATCAGAACTCATATCTAAATCAAAATTGGAAACTTGTATTCTAAACTCTTCAAAGGGATTTTCATGTTTAGAATAAATCCATTTATTATCTTTCATACTATAATTCTTTAAATTATTTTCGACATTACTTTTAAAATATATTAGAGCATCTTCTTTCATAAAATATAATTTCATTCTTCTACTCCTTCATCTACTCCTAATTGTAAAGCATTTAATGACTTACTAAAAGGAAAATCTAAAACTTTTTGAGCTAATTGTAATGAAGTTTCATTTTCAAAAAGCTCCTGATTAAATCTATAACCATATTTTTCAAAAATATTTTTTAGAGCCTTAAACCATCTATAATCATTTTCTTCAATTTCGTCAAATTCATTTTTTAATTTTTCGAACACATAAACCAAAATGGGAAAAATTAAAGAACTATTTATAACATCTATTAATTGACTACTAGTAGATACTAATTGAGTATATTTTTCATAATCAGAAATATTTAAATCAATTCTTATTTTATCCATATTATATTCTATATTTATTCCAATTTCATCTGTAGTCATTTTTTTACAAATAGTAAAAATAGAAGGAACATTACCTAAAGACTCTTTCTCTTTATCTACATCTATTTTATAAGAATCTCCTATTGCTAAAATAGTTCCTTTTTCTAAATTAAATTTCATTCCAAAGTAATCAGGATTAAAACTTTCATTTTCATAATTTAAGATATTTTCTTTTACAACAATAAAAGAGGTAACTTGAATTTTCCCTAATATATTTTCATCTTTCAAATTTTCTGATAAAATTTTTTCTGTTGTCGTAATTATCCTTCTATAAGAAGTTTTTGGACACTCAATATGAACTACATATTCTACCTTTTCATCTAATAACATTTTTTCTAAAGTCTTATTGTTCAGTTTAAAATTTATGTTTAGCTTTAATCTTTTTATATCTCTTTCATAAGATAAATCCATTTCAAAACTTGAGTTAATATAATCATCATTATTTTCCCTAAGTACTGGATGAGGATATAATTTATTTTTTATTTCCATATATTAAAACCTCCATACAGTAATTCTCTTTTTCTTTTAAAGTAAACAATATAGAATTATTTTGTTTTTCCTTAATATCATTTAAAAATACTTTATTTTCTGAGATAGACAAAATATTTTTCTCACTATCAAAAGCTTCATCAATTTTAGGAGTGGTAGTTCTATCTTCTCCAGCTATTTTAAATTCTATAATTGCTTTATCAATATCCCTATCAACTACAAAATTTAATTTATTAATATTATTAGAAGCCATCAGTCTCATTTTTAGAGGAACAACTATAATTTTTTCATTAACTACATCATTCCCTTCTCCAGACTGTCCACCACTATTTTTAGAATTAAGAGAACTTGCACTACTATTGTTTTTCTGTGGTTGAAATCCATTTAAAATTTCATCATCAGTTAAGCTTCCAACTCCATCTATTTCATCAAAATAATTTCCTTTTTTTGAAGAACTTCCAGTACTTTTATATGTTTTTACTTTTTCTAAAGAGATAATCTTAATCTCATTTGAAATAGCTTCTTTTGTATTTTCAGAGTTTTTAATATCTATATCTTCTGAATCTGGAATAAATTCTCCCACTCCAACAGCATCAATTTCATCAGTTATGGTTTCACTTGCTTTATTTAAAATAGTATCTTTTAAGTATTTATATAATGCTGATCTTTTCTTTTTAGCTTCTTTAGGATTAGAATGTCTATCTGGTTCCCAGTTATTATGTTGAGGAGTTTCCATCTCTCTGAAATATGAATTAATTTTTTCATCTTCTAAAATGCATACTCCAGCAAATTGAATAACAGATGATATTCCTTTTTTATCAAAGATTTTCATTCCATTACTTCTAGCCATTAAGATAGATCTTTTTAAATCTTTTTTTATATCTAAATAGAAGCTCAACTTTCCTAAATCTTCAAAATTATATTCTATTGGAGATATATTAGAAGTTAAAACTTGATAATAATTATAAGTTAAACTTATGTCCTCTTTATATTTTTCAACTAATAAATCTAAAGTTTTACTACTTATTTCTATCTCATCAACTTTAACTACTAAGTTTCCTCTTAGAATACTAATCAAATACCCTTCTAAAACAGCTTTTACGATTTCATCTTTCCAACTTTCATCTTTCATAAAACCAATTACAAATATATCAGTTCCAGAAGTTTTTCTAATATAATTTCCAAAAGATTGGATTTCTCTGATTGGAGAATTATCCTCTATATTTCCATAATATCCTGTTCCCTGTGTCCAATCTCTCTTTTCTCTTGGTAAACTGTCATCCTTGTAAAAAGATACAATATTTGCTACTCCTTGAAAAGCTTTAATATTATCAATATCAAGAGTACTATAAAATATAGTTCTTAAATCAGAACAGGCAAAAGGAGCAGATTTCCCTATCCCAAAACTTCCACCAGAAGCTCCACCTTTATCTGATACCCCAGAAGCTTTTACTAAATTTTGCCAACAAGAGTTTCTAATCTTATCTGAGCCTGTTAATCCTGTTGTATTAAAATCACTTATTCTAAGAATTCTTATTTTTTCTTCCTGTAAAATTTTAATAGCTTTATTTATAAAAGTCAAAGTCTTTTTATCTGTCCAATATTCTCTACATTTTTCGAATATATTTTCTAGCTCACTTATTCTTTCATCTTGTTTTAAATTAAACTCTTTTAAATCAAATTCTACTGTTACAGGTTTAGAATTATCTAAACTAGCATCTAATGAATTTTGACAAATTTCTCTAGCCAAAGAACTGTATAAACTACCCTTAAATGTTTCTATCCCAGCTTCACTTATTCCAGAAACTTTTCCATGATTACTATTGGGAAAGTTCCATCCTATATTTTCTTGCTCCATTCCTTCCTCCAAATTTATTTTTATAATTAACACTAATTTTATATCTATTATTGTAGCTAAAATAACTCCATAAAAAATAATTAATTAAATTATATACACTTTTATTTCCATCATTATTTTTTCTCATTTCATCAATCTCACTTAACAGATAATTTTTTAAATCCTCTTTTGTAAAATTATCAATATTATGATTAATTATCCCGTGTTCATATTCTTTAGGATTTTTTAATTTAGTATTAGTTTTATTAATAATTTCTAATATTTCTTTTATTGTTTCACACTCATACTTTCTTTTATAGGTTGAAGGAGAATTTTCTTTATTAAATGATACTAATTTATCAAATTTTTTCTGTAAACTTTCTTTTTCATTATCAAGCAACTCTTTATTTTCTTCAAAGTTTTTTAAATATCTATATCCTGGTGGTAAACTTCCAATATTTAATTGAGCTATGTATCTTAATTGACTACTTATATCTACATCATCATTTTCACTAATGTAATCATCTAAATAATCTATTATTGAAGGTGTTTTTTTGAAAATAGCTCTATCTCCCAATGCAACAGCAATATTTTTATTTTCTATATCTTTTAATGCACCATCTAATTCTCTTTTTGAAACTAAAGTTACTAATGTTTTATCTAGCTCTCCCTTTCTTCCCTTACTTATAATTAATTTTTTTATAATATGTTCAAATTTAGAGATTTCTACTGGTGTTATTCCTTGATTTATTTCAGATATTTTTTTATAAAGTCCTAAATAATTATTTGTGGAAATTACTGTATAAGTACAATTTAAAGTATCATCTGTTTTTTGTTCCTCCCTAAAATTCTCTTCATTCTCATCCCAATTTATTATTATAATTTTTCTAGAAAATTCATTTTTTTCATTTGAATCTAAAGCTTCAGCGAAATTCTTTAAAATATTTCTAACATTTAAATCGGTTAATGAA
>JAHHTB010000013.1 GCA_020024855.1 Fusobacterium sp. | reverse complement strand
GGTTGATTCATCTTTGTATCACTACCAAAACCACATAAATCTTGAATAGGTACTATTGTAAGCTCAGCCACACTTTGCCATAAATTTCTTATAATAGAACGGCAAGATTCACTATAATATCCACCTTTTCCCCAGTCATCTCCTGTAAAATTACAATATTCTAAGGCAGTTTTTCTATTTTCTTCACTAGCCTCCCAAAGCCAACCAAGAATTGTATTATTATCATGAGTTCCTGTATAAGCAATGGTATTTCTATCATAATTATGTGGAAGATGGATACTATTAGTATCTCCTAAAAATGCAAATTGCATAACTCTCATACCGGGAAGATTTGTTTCTTTAAGGAGAGTACGAACATCATCATCAATATCCCCTAAATCTTCAGCAATAATTTGAGAATTATTAAATTTTTTCATAACAATATTAAAGAAATCCATTCCCGGTCCCTTTATCCAGCTACCACTCTTAGCACTTTCAGCCTCACTAGGAATAGCCCAATAAGCAGAAAAAGCTCTAAAGTGGTCTATTCTTACCATATCATAAATTAAAAGGGAATTTTCTATTCTTTTTATCCACCAATCATAATCTTTCTTTTTCATTAGTTCCCAGTTGTAAAGAGGATTTCCCCACATCTGTCCATCTTCAGAAAAATAATCAGGTGGAACACCAGCCACAAGCCTTGGGCTACCATCTTCAGAAAGATTAAAAAGTTCACGATTAGCCCAAACATCAGAGCTTTCAAGTGAAACATAGATAGGCATATCTCCAATCATTTTAATTCCATTTTTATTTATTTCTTTTTTAGTTTTTTCCCATTGAGAATAAAATTCATATTGTATAAATTCATGGAAAAATACTTCATGCTCATATTCTTTTAAAGCCTTTTCTATGGCTTTTTCCTCATGTAGTTTTAAATTTTTATCTTCCCAAAGATACCAATCTTTATTATTATTTTTTTCTCTAAGAGTCATATAAAGAGCAAAATCAGGAAGCCAATCACTATTTTTTTTAACAAATTTTTTTATCTCATCTTTTTCTATCTCATCTATTCTTTCATAAGCTAGATGAAAAGTTTTATACCTAGTTTTATTAATCCACTCAAAATCTACAAAGAATGGATTTTCACACTCATTTTCTTTTAATTCTTCCTCTGTTAAAAGTCCCTTTTCAAATAGAGAAAATAAATCTATAAAAAGTGGATTTCCAGCAAAAGCAGAAAAACTTTTATAAGGGGAATTATAGTTATCTGTTGTTCCAAAAGGGAGAGTCTGCCAATAACTAAATCCCATCTCTTTTAATAATTTTGAAAATTCAATAGCCTCTTTACCAAAAGTTCCAATTCCATATTTTCCCGGAAGAGTTGAAATATGAAGTAGGACACCACTAGAACGTTTAATCATAGAATTAACCCTTTCTGTTGCTTTTTATTTATAATATAGCAAATATAAAAAGAGTAAGCAATAGAGAAATGAGAAAATACAATGGTAATGTGAATAATAAATTTGTAAAAAAATATACAATAGTAATGTGAAAAAATTAAAAAATATTAAGTTTTCTATATTAATTATCTATTTTTTAGTGGAAAAATAATAGGAAATATGAAAATTTAATAAAGAAATCATAAATTCAGAAGTAAAAAATTTATTTTTTTTATTCACATTTCTGTTGTATATATTTTATTTTTACATTAGTCTTGTATTCTTTTTTTTGAAAATATTTTGTATAATAAATAAAAAAGAGTAAATAGTAAAAGAGTATTATTTTCAGATACTTTTATATAATTATAATTTTGAGGGGGTAAGATGATAAATAAAAATATAGTACCTATTATAAAAAATCTTAATCTAGTTACAGAAGTACAAAAAGGAAATTTTGGACTTGAAAAAGAAAATCTGAGAGTGGATAAAGAGGGACATCTAGCAATGACACCACACCCAGCTATATTTGGGGATAAGAAAAAAAATCCATATATCACTGTTGATTTTTCAGAGAGCCAAGTTGAAATGATAACTCCATCATTTAAAAAGGTGAAAGATACATATTATTTTATGGAAAATCTTCATGATATTGTAACAGAAAATCTTTCTGAAGAATATTTATGGCCTCAAAGTCTTCCTCCTGTTATTCCAGAAGAAGAAAAAATACCTGTGGCACAATTTGAACAAGATAAAAAAAGCGAAGAATATAGAGATAATTTAGCTAAGAAATATGGTAAATATCTTCAACTTCTTTCAGGGATACATTATAATTTTTCTTTTGATTCAGATTTTATAAAAGAGTTTCATGAAAGAATGAATACAGGAGAAAGTTATAAAGAGTTTAAAAATAATCTTTATATGAAAGTTGCAAGAAATTATATGAAACATAGTTGGCTACTTGTTTATCTTTTAGGAGCAAGTGGAGTGGTTCACAAGTCATATAATCCAAGTTGTATTGCAAGACTTCAAAATTTTGATGAGGACTTATATTATTTTGAAAATGGAGTTTCTTTTAGAAATAGTATTTGTGGATATAGAAATAAAAAAGAGCTTTATGTATCTCATAACTCTCTTGAAGAATATATAGGAGATTTAAAAAAATATATTTCTGATGGAACAATACAAGGGGCAAGAGAATATTATAGCTCTTTAAGATTAAAGTCTAAAAATGCAAGTGATTTACTTGGTTCTTTAGAAAAAGATGGAATAGAATATTTAGAGGTTAGAAGCATAGACTTAAATCCATTCTCAAGAATAGGAATAGAATTAAAAGATATGGAATTTATCCACCTTTTCCTTATGCATATGCTACTTAAAGGAGAGTGTTCTTTCACAAAAGAGGATTATCTTTCAGCAAAAGAAAATGAAAAGATGTTAGCAACTCATGGAATGGATAAGGAGTTTACTCTTACTGGTGTATGTGGTGGAAAATTTAAAGTAAAAGATTTAGTAATTGCCATATTTGAAGAAATGAAAACAAACTTTAAAGAGCTTGGAATATATGATGAAGATATGAAAAAAGTATTTGATTTCCAATTAGAAAAAGTAAATAATGTTGAAAAACTTTATTTAAATAGATTATTAAAAGTGGTGAAAGAGGAAGGATATATTAATTTCCATTTAAATGTTGCTAAAAAATCTTTAGAGTATACTAAGATGAATAGTTTTAGTTTAAAGAACTATGAAGATATGGAGCTATCAACACAGATACTTATAAGAGATGCTATAAAAAGAGGTGTTAAATTTAATATTGTAGATAGGGTTGAAAACTTTATAACTCTAGAAAAAGATGGAATAAAAGAATATGTAAAACAGGCAACAAAAACATCAAAAGACTCATATATAAGTATGCTTATAATGGAAAACAAAGTTGTTTCTAAAAAAGTTTTAAATGAGTGCGGAATAAAAGTTCCTTTAGGAAATAACTACGATGATATAAATGAAGCTAAAAGTGATTATAGAAAATTTGAAGGAAAAAGAATAGTTGTAAAACCAAAATCTACAAACTTTGGGCTTGGAATTTCTATTTTCCAAAATGGATTTACAAAAGATGAATATGAAAAAGCATTGGATATAGCTTTTTCAGAAGATGCATCTGTACTAGTTGAGGAGTTTATAGAGGGTAGAGAATTTAGATTTTTAGTAATTGGAAATGAGGTAGTTGGTGTACTTCACAGAGTTCCAGCCAATGTAAAAGGAGATGGAATAAAAACTATAAGAGAGCTTGTGGAGATAAAAAATGAAAGCTACCTAAGAGGAACTCATTATGAAAAACCACTTCAAAAAATAAAATGTGGAGCTATTGAAGAACTACATCTTGCTAATCAAGGAAAAAGTTTTGAATATGTACCAAAGAAAGATGAGATAGTTTACTTGAGAGAAAATTCAAATATTAGTACAGGTGGGGACAGTATAGATTTTACTGATGAGATACCAAATGTATATAAAGAGATAGCGATTAGAGCAGCTAAAAGTGCTAATGTAACTTTCTGTGGTGTGGATATAATGATAAAAGATATAAAGAATGAAAATCCAGAAGGAAATTATGCAGTGATAGAGATAAACTTTAATCCAGCTATTCATATTCATTGTTATCCAGCAGTGGGAAAAAATAGAAAAGTTGGAGATAAGATACTTGACACTTTAGGATTTTAAATATTCATAACAATTTATGTTATTTTGTGGTATTATATAGAATATAGATAATATTTTTAAGGAGGTTTTGAACTATGAAAAAAGTATTAACAATAGAAGGAATGATGTGTGGACATTGCACTTCTCATGTGGAAAAAGCATTAAAAGAGATAGATGGAGTTAGTGAAGTAGTTGTAAGTCTTGAGAATAAAAGTGCAGAAGTAACATTAAGCAAAGATATTTCAGATGAGATATTTAAAAATATAATATCTGAAGAGGGATATGAAGTAACTTCTATAAAATAGAATATCAAAAAGTATTTGAATAAGTATAAACAGGTTTTCTATTTCTATATAGTAAACCTGTTTTTTATATAAAGATTAAACTTATTGAAAGGATAAAGAATGAGTATTGTTTTAAAAAAATTTAGAGAAAGATTAATGAAAGAAAATGGACTAGCTCCTAAAATTGCAAATGTGAGAGCTAAAAAGATGACAAAAATTTTAGATAGTGATTGTACTTTTAAACATTCATCAAACTTAGATGATTTTAATGAGGAGATTTCTGAAAAAGTAAGAGAGATAATTTTGGAAGAAATAGAGGAATTAAAAAAAGAAAAGAATTTAGATATAAAAGAGATAACTTATATTTTAGGTTATTCAAAATTAAGAAATGTGATAGATGCTATTATAGATTGTGAAAATATTTCTTATTTAATCTCTTATGAAATTTATACAAGAAGAGAGAATATGTCTATTGAATTTTTTGAAAATATAAAGAAAATAGATTTATTTTCACAAGAGGGAACTATTGTTTTAACAAATGAAAATAAAGAGGAGATAGTGAGAAAATATATTTCCATAGAAGATTTAGAAAATAAATGTATTTCTTCGGCATATTTTGATATTATAAAAGGAGAAGATAGTATAAAATTAAGAAATTTATTATCTGATGATGAAGTTATTTTCACTGAAAATGATTATCAAAAATTATATTTAGACCAAAATATATGTATAAAATAAAAAGTTGTGGAGTATGGTATGGCAATTAATTCTGTTAAAATGTATATTTCTGAAAAAAATCTTATTTATAATATGGAGTATTTAAAATCTAACTTTAATAAAGAGGTTTTGGCAGTGGTAAAATCTAATGCTTATGGGCATGATATTAATCTTATAACAAAACTTCTTTATAAAAATGGGTATAAAAATTTTGCTGTGGCTCGTTTAGTAGAGGCTCAAAAAATAATGTTAAATACTAGCCTTTCTCAAGCAGAGATACTTATTTTTGAAAGTATAGGAAAAGATTTTTTAAATATAATAAAAGAGGCGATAGAATATGGAATTTTACCAGAAAAAATTCAAATAAAAATAGATTTTGGTTTTGGAAGAAATGGAATAACTTTAGATTATTTGGAAAAGTTAAAGAAATATATAGAGAAAAAGAATTTATTTTTTAATGGAATATACTCTCATCTTTTTGCTGTTTGTCATAGAGATGGGTTAAAAATTATTAAAAAATTTGAAGATGTTGTAAATTTTCTTGGGAAAGAAAGATTTAAGATGATTCATTTACAAAATAGTTCTGCAATAGAAAAATATGGCAGCTTAGATATTACAACTCATATAAGGGTTGGAATGGTTATTTATGGATTGCAGGGAGACGGATTTTTTGATAAAAATTTAAGACAGGTATTTTCTCTTAGAGGACAGATAGCAGGTATAAAAAATTTAGAATCATCAAATTATATTGCATATAATTTGAAATCAAATTTACTTATAAATAATAGCAAGTATATAGCAAAAGTAAAATTTGGTTATGGAGATGGTTTTTTAAAAGTTAATGAAAATACAAAATGTTTAATTAATAATAAAGAATACAATATTACACTTATTACTATGGATAATAGTTTTATAGAAGTTGATGAAAATGTGAAAGAGGGAGATGAGATTATATTTTATCCAGATATTTCTTTTTCAGTTCCAATTCTTAATATGAATATTTATGAACTTCTTGTGATAATAACCTCAAGAGTGGAAAAAGAAATTGTAGATGAGATAAAATAAAAAGGGACGCGGCGTCCCTTTTTAAAATTCTTTTTATTTTTCTTTTGTCATCTCAATAATTTTTATCATGCTTTCTTTATCTAAAGCTCCTGGGATATATCCAAAAATATTTCCCTCTTTGTTTATCATAAAAGTAGTAGGAAAAGCATTTATATAATAATTATAAAAAACTTCTCCAGTAGAATCAAATAAAGTAGGGAAAGTATAATTGTTTTCTTTTAAAAATTCTTTTATCCCATTTTCATCTTTTTCCTTAGTGTAAGGATTTTTATCTGTTCTTGGATTAGCAACTCCTAAAATAACCACATCATCTTTATTAAAATTATATTCTGAATATAATTTTTCTATATGAGGCATTTCCATTTTACAAGGTGGACACCATGTTGCCCAGAAATTAAGAAAGACAACTTTTCCTCTGTAGTCAGAAAGTTTATGAATTTTTCCATATTGGTCTTTTAATTCAAAATCAAAAGCTTTGATTTCTTGTCCAGCAGAAGAACTATTTGCAACAGAAGTTCTATTTTCAGAAGAAGTAAAATTATCAAAATTCATTATTCCACTTAATAAAATAGTTCCCATGATAATAAGAATTACTCCACCAATTTTTACGGTATATTTTAATAAATTTTGCTTGCTTTTTAAAAATTTTAAGATTTCATTGGTAAAAATTCCAAGAAGTAAGAATGGAATTAAAAATCCTAAAGAATAAATTCCTATTAAAGTAAAAGATAATAGATTTGATTTAGTTGTGGCTGCTAAAATTAAAACTGATGATAAAATAGGTCCAATACATGGAGTCCAACCAAAACTAAAAGCAAATCCTGTTAAAAAAGCTGTAAAGAAATTCATATTTTTAGGTTGTAAATTAATTCTTTTCTCTAATTGAAAAAATGGAATTTTAATAATTTCAAGTTGGAATAAACCCAAAAGTATAATGAAAACCCCACCTATTTTTATAAAAATATCTTTGTATCTAGTAAAAAAATTACCTAAGATAGTAAAAGAAAAACCTAAAATAAAAAAGGAAAGAGAAATTCCAAGCATAAAAAATAAAGTGTTAATTAAAAGTTTTTTTCTGTTAATAACTCCATCTTTTTCTGTTCCTGCAAGATAACTTATATATACAGGAAGTAGAGGGATTATACAAGGTGAAAAGAAAGATAAAATACCACCTAGAAAAACTAAAAAGAAATTTATATTCTCTACTATTATCAAATTATCAATCACAAATTACTCCTTAAATTAATATTATAAATTTTATTTTTGTAAAAGCTCAAATATATGAATTAAAAAATGAGTTTTAAAATCACAAGAAAGTTTTAGGACTTCATCTAAGTCATACCACTTTCCAACTAAATCTTCTCCCTCATCAAGATTTAGTTCTTTTTGCTCTATATTTTCATTTTTTAATTTAACAATATAGCAACTTAATCTTTCAGCAGTGTACCCAGGAGATATAGCAAGAGGTTCTTTTTCTGTGTAGATAATATCATAATCATCTTTGTAATAACCAGCCTCCTCAGCTACCTCTCTATAAAGGGTATCAATAGGTACTTCTCCTGGATCAATAAGTCCAGCAACCACTTCAAGACATTCTCCCATAATTCCCGGTCTAAATTGTTTTACAAAATAACCTTTTTTTCCATCACTAGATACGATAAGGGCAGCAATAGCACTTTGTTTATCTAGGTATTCTAAAGTCATTCCATTTTTAGGGTGCAACATTTTTTTAGGTTTTAAAAATTTAAATTCTTCCATCAATCAATTCATCTCCTTAAAAATTTTGTATAAATATTATAGCATAAATATTTAAATTTAAATTAAAAAAAGAGAACTAGCACAAGTTAGTCCTCTTTCTCTTTAAATTATAAATCTTTAACATCTAAATTAATTTTATAAATTACATCTTTTCTTTCTACTATAACCTGAACTTTATTATAAATCTCTTTATCAGATCTTAATTTATCTAAAAATTCTTTTGATGGATTTATAGTGATAGGATTTCCTACTGATTTAAGCATACTATAATCCCCACTAGTATCTCCATAAGCAAAACTTTTTTCTAAATCAATATTATATTTTTCACAAAAATAATTAAGACTTTTGATTTTATTTTTAGAATCCCACATTGGACTAATTTTTCCAGAAAATTTTCCATCTTCTATATGGTATGTAGAACCTTTATAATCATCTGCTCCCCATTTTTCAGCCATTCTTTTTACTAAAAAGTCAGGACTTCCAGAAATAAATATAACTTTATGTCCTTGTTCTTTATGCCATTTTATTTGATCTCTTGTATATTTATAGACTCTATTTCCTTTTAGTTTCATAACCTGATCAGAGACAAAATCATTATCTTTTTCAGAAATCCCTGTCATAGCATTAACATAAGTTTCTGTAAGTTTTAAAAGGTACCCATCATAATTTCCAACTCTTTCAGCCCAAAGCATATATGTATCTCTTATTTTTTCATCATATTCTAATGAATCAATAAGCTCATATTTTATCATTTTTTTGAAATGCTCAATTAAAAGAGAATTTCTACAAATAGTTCCGTCAATATCAAAAAATGCACCAATCATGACTATTCCTCCTTTAAACATCAAATTATTAAGAAGCATGATATCATATTAAAATTAAAATATCAAGCTGTTATTATAAAAAATTATATTTTTAAAATTTTACCTAAAATTTGTTTTTTTAGAAAAATAATATCACTATTATTTAAATCTCTTGGGTAACTTTGATTAATGTTAAATTCACTATAAACTCCATCATTAAAGACTATGATTTTTTCCCCAAGAAGAAGAGCCTCATCTATATTGTGAGTTACAAAAACAATCCCCTTTTTAGTTTCATTGTGAATTTTTATTATTTCTTTTTGGAGTTGCATTCTAGTGAAGTAATCAAGAGAAGCAAAAGGTTCGTCCATTAAGAGAATGTCAGGATCGTATGCAATAGCTCTTCCGATAGCTACCCTACTTGCCATACCTCCTGATAGTTCAGATGGATAAAGTTTTTTTATATCATTTAAAGAAACAAGGGATAAAATATTACTAACATCAATCTTATGTTCTTCTTCATGGATTTTTATATTTTCCTCTACATTAAGCCAAGGCATAAGTCTAGGCTCTTGAAAAACCATTCCTATCTTTGCTATTTTTTCAGTTCCATGAGTATTTACAAATTTTATACTTCCACTATTCACATCTTCAAGTCCAGCAAGTATTCTTAAAAAAGTAGTTTTACCACAACCACTTTTTCCTAAAATAATTGTTATCTCCTTACTTGAAATTTCAAGATTAATAATTTTTAAAATTTCTTTATGGCTGTAATCCTCTTTTTGAAAAAAAGATTTAGATACATCTTTAATTATAAATTTGCTGTTCATAAAACACTCCTCTTTTTTTCATATATTTTTCTATAATTTTTGAACAAAGATAGTCCATAAAGACACCAAATATTCCTATTGAAAAGATACCAACGACAATAACATCTGACCTAGACATCTGTTGTCCATCTAATATTAGATAACCAATACCAGATGAGGCAGCAATCATTTCAGCTCCTATAATAGCTCTCCAGCTATATCCAATTCCTAATTTTAATCCTATTAGAATATCTGGAATAGAAGATGGAAGAACAATCTTTTTAAAAATCTCTAGCTTATTAAAATTAAAAACCTGTCCAACTTCTATAAGTTTTTTATCACAGCTAATGATACCTTTAAAGGTGTTGATAAAAATAGGGAAAAAAGAAGCTAAAACAATTATCAAGATTTTTGAAACCTCTCCAATTCCAAGCCATAAAATAATCATAGGAATAAGTGCAAAGGGTGGAATATGTTTTATAAAATCTAAAATAACTTTAAAATAGTTATATATTTTTGGAAATATAGTAAAGATAATAGCACTAGGAATTCCAATTAAAACACTTATTATAAAACCTAAAAATATTCTTATTACACTTATTGCTAAGTGCTTAAAAAGTTCTCCATTTTTTAAAAGTTTTATAGCTGTAAGCAAAACTTTTTTTGGCTCGGGAATAATATAACTACTCCACCAAGAAAAATGTGAGCCCATTATCCATAATAGTATTATGATAAAAATAAAGAGATATTTTTTTATAAAATTTTTCATTGAATATGAATTTTTCACCACTTTCTTTTAAGTTTTAAATTTGCAATTTTATTTTAACATCTAAATATTTAAATAGTCAAATTGATACAAAAAATAAAAAAGGGCTTTGAAATCAATGATATAAAACCATCAATTTGCAACAGCCCTAAAAGATTATTTGCTTATTATTACTCCATTTTTATAAACAGTTCTTAGGTAAAGAGTTCCATCTTCATTGTATGCCTCAAATATACCCTCTAGCTTGTCATTTTTATAAGAGCATTTTTCACGAAGGTTCCCATTTTCATAATATAGTTCATCTACTCCATTTTTTAATCCATCTGTATAGATTGTGCTTTGAATAAGAGTTCCATTTTCATGGAAAGACATATATTTTCCATCAATCTTATAATTTTTATAAGGGATAATTTCAGAAATAGTTCCATTTTCAAAGAAGCTAGTAATAACTCCATTTCCTTTTTTAATGTCCCACACATAACTTACAGCACCACTTTCATAACGAGATTCTCCCTTTCCTGTTCTTATACCATTTTCATATTTACTTTTTTCTAAAGTTTCTCCATCTTCAGAATAGTAAGTATAACTTCCATTAAGCATACCATCTTTATAATTAGCCTTTATTTTAGTTTCTCCATTTGGATAGTAATAAATAGCTTTTCCATTTGGTACATCATCTTTATAAATTACAACTTCACTTGGTTTTCCATTTTCATAATACTCTATTGTTTTTCCATGAAGTTTTCCTTTTTTGTACTTAGATGTAAATTTTAATTGTTTTGAATCTGTGTAGTATGATTCAGATGTTCCAGTGAAAGGTTTATCTACACCAGTCTCATAAACTAGATTATCTTTATAAACTAATTTATCATCATCTACCACATATTTATAATTCATTGCCATAATTACTAAACCAATAAGAATACCTCCAATAAAAGGTCCCCATTTCTTTCTCATAACTTCCTCCTAATATTCTATATCTTTATTATCTTCTAGCCATAGCCTCAAGCTTTGCTATTCTATCTTTTGTTGATGGGTGAGTGCTAAAAAGTGAAGCAAGTTTATCCCCATAAAGTGGGCTTATAATAAACATATTTTCTGTGGCAGGATTTACGTCCATAGAATTATATTTAACTCCTTGCTCTAATTTTCTAAGAGCATTTGCAAGATACATTGGGTTTCCACAAATTTGTCCACCAAAAGCATCAGCCTTATATTCTCTAGTTCTTGAGATACACATTTGAACAAGCATAGCAGCAATAGGGGCAAAAATAGCTACTCCAATAAGAGCTAAAGGACTTCCTCCCTCATCGTCTCTATCTCTATTTCCACCAAAGATAGCAGCCCACTTTGCCATGTTTGAAAGAAAGGCAATACTAGCAGCAAGAGTTGCAGCAACAGTACCAATTAAAATATCTCTGTGTTTTACATGTCCAAGTTCATGTCCGATTACTCCAGCAAGTTCATTGTCATCTAGGATATTAAGAAGTCCTGTTGTAACTGCAACAGCAGCATTATTTGGATTTCTTCCTGTGGCAAAAGCATTTGGTTGACTTTCATTTATAATATATACTTTTGGCATTGGAAGACTTGCTCTTTCTGTAAGATTTTTTACAATCCTATACACATCAGAATTTTCATTTACAGGTTTTGCATTATACATACTTAAAACTATTTTATCACTATACCAATAAGAGATAAAATTTGTAAAACCAGCAAAAATTAAGGCAATATATACTCCGTTTGTTCCACCTAAAAGTTGTCCAATAAACATTAAAATAAATGTGATGACTCCCATAAGTAGAAATGTTTTAAAATTACTCATTATTAAATTTCCTCCTAAAATAACTTAATTATTGTAAAAATATAGTTTGTCTCAAAAATGATATCATAAATTTCATTAAGTTTCTATACTTTTTATAGTATAATACAATAAAAGAAAACTATGATAGCCATTTATTTGTATTAGATGGGAAAAAATAGAAAAATGTTGATAAAAAACAATATTTATCTATATTTTTAAGAAAGAGAAGGAAAAAATATGAAAAAAGAAATAATAAAAAAGGGTGTAATTGATATAGGGACAAATTCATGTAGACTTTTTTTAGCAGATATAAAAAAGGTTGATGGAGATATAACAATAACTAATAAAATATATAAAGAAACACAGATTACAAAATTAGGAAAATATATAAATTCTGATAGCAGTATACAAAATGAGGGAATGGAAGCTGTTATAAATGTAATAAAAAAATATGTGGAAAAAGCAAAGAAATGTGGTACAGATGAGCTTATAGGTTTTGCAACATCAGCAACTAGAGAAGCTAAAAATAGAGATATATTTTTAAAAAGAATTTTTGATGAAACAGGGGTAAGAGTAAAATGTATTTCTGGAGAAGAGGAAGCAAATCTTACTTTTTCTGGGGCTATTACAGAATTTGATGAGAATATAGTTCTTTTTGACATAGGTGGTGGAAGTACAGAGATTATTTTTGGTGATAAAAAGAATATAAACTATCTAAAAAGTTTTAAGGTAGGAGCTATAAGAGAATCAGAAACATTTTTTAAAAATGATAATTATGAAAGACTAGAGGAATGTAAAAAAGATTTAAGAGAAAGACTTTCTGAAATAAAAAATTTTAGAGAAAATAAATTTAAATTGATTGGAGTTGCTGGAACTGTTACTACAAATGTAAGTGTAAAAGAAAAGATGGAAATATATAATAGTGAAAAAGTTCATGGCTATATAATAAATAAGGAAGATTTAGAAAATAACTTAAAAAAATATTTAAGTGTAAATCTTGAGGAGAGAAAAAAGATACAGGGACTTCAACCTCAAAGAGCCGATAGTGTAATAAGTGGTACTACAATTATTCTTGTCATAATGGAACTTCTTAATAAGAATGAAGTAATAGTTTCTGAATGTGATAATTTAGAAGGTGCAATGGTTGGAATAGATTGTTAAAAGAAAGGAGAAATATGAAAACTTTTCATTATATAGTAAAGGGATTAGTTCAACATGTGGGATATAGATTTTATGTGGGAATGGAAGCAAAGAGTATTGAAGTAAATGGAGAGGTTAGAAATTTAGATAATGGAGATGTAGAAGTTTTAGTCCAAAGTGATGATATGGAAAAAATAAAAAAGATGGAAGCTATAATTTCTAAAGGCTCTCCTTTTAGTAGGGTGGAAGAGATAGTAAAAGATATTATTGATATAGAAGAGATAGAAGATTTTAATATGATATATTAATATTTATGTAATTAAAAATATTTTTAATTTACTGATAAAAATGATACTATATATAAGTAAAAATTTTTTATTTAAGGAGGGATAGTACATGAAATTTAAATTAGATAGATGTTCGGTTGGTGGCTGAGCAGGGAAGATAGGACCAGAGGTTCTTTCTAAAATATTAAATGATATCCCTACTGTAAAAGACGATAATCTTATTGTGGGATACGAGAAATCAGATGATGCAGCAGTATATAAATTAACTGATGATATAGCAATGATTCAAACTTTGGATTTCTTCACACCAATGGTAGAAGACCCTTATCTTTTTGGACAGATAGCAGCAGCAAATTCACTAAGTGATGTGTATGCAATGGGAGGAATTCCTAAAACTGCTATGAATATAGTTTGTTATCCAGAAAGAGAAGATATTGTTGGTTTGGGAGAAATTCTTAGAGGGGGAGCAGAAAAAGTTTTAGAAGCTGGGGCTGTTCTAAGTGGTGGACACTCAATTCATGACCCAGAAACAAAATATGGACTTTCTGTAACAGGAATTGCTCACCCAGATAAAATATTAAAAAATTATGGCTCTAAAGAGGGAGATGTATTAGTGCTTACAAAACCTCTTGGAACAGGAATTATAACAACAGCAGGAAAAGTTGGGGAAGCTAGTGAAAAGCATATAGAAGCAGCTATTAAAAATATGGTTACCCTTAATAAATATGCTGGTGAAATTATGATAAAATACCCTGTAACAGCTTGTACAGATATTACAGGTTTTGGTTTTTTAGGACATCTTTATGAAATGGCATCTGCCTCAGAAAAAACTTTTATAATAGAAAGTGAACTTGTACCATATATAGATGGGGCAAAAGAGTATGCAAAAGAATTTTTCATAACAGGTGGAGGACAAAAAAATAGAAAGTATCTTGAGGGGAAAATTACTTTTGAAGATATTCCATTTTGGCTTGAGGAAATTTTATTTGATCCTCAAACATCAGGGGGACTTCTTTTCTCAATCCCATCAGAATATGTAAACGACATTATGAAAGAACTTTCAGAACTTGAAATAAAATCTGCTATAGTTGGTACAGTGGAGGAGTTAAAAGATAAAAATATTATAGTGAGGTAATTAATAATGAAAAGGGAGTTATTAAGAAAACTGCCAAGGGTAGATTACCTTTTAAAGCATAAAGAATTAGAAGAATACGGAAAAGAGATAGATTACTACACATTTTCAAAATCTATTCAAAAAGGGATTTCATTTTTTAGAGAAAGTATTTTAAATGATAGTATCACATCTTTTGAAGAAAATGATGTTATTTTAAAAATAAAAGAGATTTTGAAAAAAAACTCCATTTATAACTTAAGAAAAGTGATAAATGGAACAGGAACAATTATTCATACAAATTTGGGGAGAAGTCTTCTTCCAAAAAATATAGAAAGACACTTTCTTGACATAACTACTTCGTATAATAATTTAGAATATGATATTGAAAGTGGTAAAAGAGGCTCAAGAAATTCTCATTTGGAAAAGCTTATATGTGAAATAACAGGGGCAGAGGGAGCAATCATTGTAAATAATAATGCTGCTGCTGTTGTTTTATGTTTAAATGAATTTGCTAAAGAAAGAGAAGTTATTATATCAAGAGGAGAATTAGTTGAAATAGGTGGTTCTTTTAGAATTCCTGAAATTATGAAATTTGCTGGAGTAAATCTTGTGGAAGTGGGAACAACTAATAAAACATATATTGAGGATTATGAAAAGGGTATAACTGAAAATACAGCTATTCTTATGAAAGTTCATACTTCAAATTATAGGATACAGGGATTTACTCATGAGGCTAAAAGAGATGAGATAAAAGAACTTGCTAAAAGAAAAAATTTAATTTCAATAGAAGACCTTGGAAGCGGAATTCTTGTTGATTTATCAAAATATGGAATAAGAAAAGAAACAACTGTGCAAGAGGTTTTAAAATCAGGAATAGATTTGGTTACTTTTAGTGGAGATAAACTTTTAGGTGGTTGTCAAGCTGGAATAATTGTAGGAAAGAAAGATTTAATAGAAAGATTAAAGAAAAATCAATATCTAAGAACAGTGAGAGTTGATAAGATAACAATATCTATTTTAGAAGTTATATTTAGAATGTATCTTGATGAAAGGGAGGCTGTAAAAAATATACCTACCTTAAAATATATAACAGAGGAGACTAGCCTTGTTAAAAATAGAGCAGAAAAAATCTCTTTACTATTAAATGAAAATAAAATATTAAATAGAGTTATAAAAACAAAGGTAGATGTAGGTGGTGGATCTTTACCTGAAGAAAAACTTGAAAGTTTTGGTGTAGAATTTTTAATAAACTTATCTCCAAATGAGATAGAAAAAAGACTGAGAAATTTAGATGTACCTATAATAGGAAGAATTGAAAAAAATAAATTTATAATTGATATGAAAACAATAGAAGATGAGGATATAGAATTTGTAGCACAGATTATAATATCTGAATTTGGGGAAAATTTATGAAAAATATTATAATTGGAACAGCTGGACATATAGACCATGGAAAAACAACCCTTATAAAACATCTTACTGGAAAGGATACAGACACACTTCCAGAGGAGAAAAAAAGAGGGATAACTATTGATTTAGGTTTTTCATTTCTTAATATTTCAGAAAATAAAAAAGTTGGTATTATAGATGTTCCGGGACATGAAAAATTTATAAAAAATATGGTTGCTGGAATATCGGGGATAAATTATATTATTCTTGTTGTTGCCTTAGATGATGGTGTGATGTTACAGACTAAGGAGCATTTTAATATAGGAAAACTTTTAGGAATAAAACATGGAGTTATTGTTTTAACAAAAAAAGATTTGGTAGATGAAGAACAAAATAAAAAAGTGAGAGAAGAAATAAAAAATTTAGTAAAAAATTCTTTCTTAGAAGATGCTAAAATTTTTGAAACTTCTCAAAAGGATAAAACTTCCTATGAAAAACTGAAAAATTTTATTATAAAAGATGTAGAAAATATACAAGAGAAATCGGAAAAAAATGTTGATGATGAATTTAAGATGTATATTGATAGGGTTTTTTCAGTAAATGGATTTGGGACTGTTGTAACAGGAACTGTGGTTCAAGGGGAGATAAAAGTAGATGATTTTGTAAATATATACCCTTTAGATAAAAAAGTGAGAGTAAAGGGAATAGAAAATCATGGGGTAAAAGTTTCTTGCATTCAAGAGGGGCAAAGGTGTGCTTTAAATGTTTCAGGAATAGAAAAGAATGAGGTTAAAAGAGGAAATGTAGTATCTTCAAATTTTGAACTTAAACATTCACATATTATAGATGTAGTTTTTGAGCCTTTAAAAAATATTCAAATAAAAAATAATCAAAAAATAAAAGTTCATATTGGAACAAAAGAAGTAAATGGGAAGATAAGAATTTTTATGAATGATTTAATTTTTATAAAAGATGAAGATGAGATAAAAAAATATCCAGCTCAAATTTATCTTGAGGAAGATATGTATTTATCATATAAAGAGATGGGAATAATAAGAGATATTTCTAAGATGGAAACACTTGGAGGGATAACTATTTTAAATCTTTCTTTAGATAAGGTTAAAAAGAATAATTTAGAGTATGCTCAAAAGATTATGGATATTTATAATGGTTATGAAAAAGTAGAAACTAAATATACTACCCCTTATTTAAAAGATATTTTAAATGATTTTCATGAGAAAAATCATTTGAAAAAGGGAATTTTAAAAGCAGAGTTAAAAAATAAATATTTTAGTGACTTATCTAATAAAGATTTTAAATTATTTTTAAATGACAATTTAGAAAAAAATGAGATAAAAATAGATGTAGCTTTGGAAAAAGAGTATGTATCCCTTAAGGAATACAAGATAAAACTTACTAAAGATGAAAAAGAGATAAAGGAAAAAATATTTAAAATTTATAAAGAAAGTAGATTTATTCCTAGAAAAGAGAGTATAATAGAGAAAGATTTTTCTAATATAAAAAACTTTAGGGATATTCATGAATATCTTACAGTAGAGGGAATGATAGTCTTTCTTGAAGATGATTTTTATATATTGAAAGGTTTTCTTAAAGAGGCAGAAAAATTAGTAAGTGAGTATATTTCAAAAAATGAGAAGATAACTCTTTATGAAATTAGAGAGCTTTTAGGGGTAGATAGAAACTCTGCTATTATGATTTCAGAAAAACTTGATAGATTAAAAATTACAAAGAGAAAAGAAGATTATAGAGTCTTATACTAATAAAGGAGTATAATTAATTATGATTAAAGTAAATGCAATTGGTGAGGTTTGTCCAAAACCTGTTATAATGACAAAAAAAGCATTGAAAGAGATAGAAAGTGGAGTTGTTGAAGTAAGTATTGACAATGAAACTTCAAAAGAAAATGTTGAAAAAATGGCAAAAGAGATGGGACACAAATTTCAAACTAAAAAAGAGGGAGAAATTTTTGTAATAACAATAACAAAAGAGGGAGAAAAAGAAACTCTTGTAGAGGAAGATGAAAATATAGTTATTTCCATTGGCTCTGATAACATGGGAGATGGAGATGAAGAACTTGGAAAAATTTTAATAAAGGGATTTATCTATGCTCTTACTGAGGCAGAAGTTCTTCCAAAAACAATTCTTCTATATAATAAAGGGGTGCTTTTAGTCTCAACTTTTGAAGATACAATAAAAGATTTAAAACTTCTTGAAGAAAGAGGTGTTGAGATTTTATCTTGTGGTACTTGTGCAAATTTCTACCACGTTCAAGATAAGATAAAGGTGGGAACACTTACAAATATGTACACTATTCTTGAAAGACAGATGAAAGCTAAAAAGGTAATTAAGCCATGATAAGAAATGAAAAATTTTTAATACTTTCAGCAGAATCAACACATTTTATAATTCAATTAGAGAAAAATCTTTTAGAAAAAAATATACCTTGTAGGGTAATACCTCTTCCAACAGAAATTTCTGCAAATTGTGGACTTGCAATAAGGGTGGAAATAGATTATATAGAGGAGATAAAAAAGATAATTATAGATGAAAATATAAAGGTTACAATGTCAATTATAGAGAAAAATGGTTTTAAAAAAAAGATAGAAAAAATATATGAGGAAATTCAGGGGGAATAATTTGAAATTACAGAGTAAGATATTATTAGGTATATTAATTACAACAATTTTTACAACAAATATTTATGGAGATGATTCTAAAAAGAAATCAGAAATAAAAGTTGTAAAACTGTTTGATAATAAAATACCTGACAATATAAAGACAGATATAAGATATAAAGGAGAGGATCTTCCAGAATTACTGGATTATATTTTTATAAAAACAAAATATGGAAATGTAAGAAAATTTCCAACAGGCTCTTCAGAGGTAATTTATCAAATAAGATTTAATGAAAAACTTCAGGTACTTGAGAAAAGGAGTCAAAAAGGTTCTACAGAATCTTTTTGGTATAAGGTGCAGACACCAAATGGAGTAGGATATATTTCATCAGTTTACTGTGAGGAAAGAAGTTTTAGATTTGAAAAAATGTTAGAAAGAATAAATGATGTAGAAAAATTTATAAATGATAATAATGAGGCTGGAATACAACTAGCTTCTACAAATTCGTATATTCCTAATCCATATAACAAAGATATGCTAAGAACAAAAGATAAGTATGGAACATCTCTTGATCAAAATATAATTGGAGAGTATAAGGGAGAAAAAATATATATTCCAGATAGATCAGTTCTTTCAGTTTTAAGTGAAGGGAAAAAAGAGGCAGAAGTAAGAGTTGAGGGAATAAAAGAGTTTCCTCTTGTTATTGAGAAAAAATATTTAACAGAAAGACCTAAAATATCACAGGGATTTAAAAAAGCTATTGTTGCAGATATAGAGAATCAAAACCTTGCAGCCTTTGAAAAAGTAAATGATGAATGGATTCTAGTTTCTTATATATATGGAAAAACAGGGATAGAAAGTGTTCTTGGTTTTGAAACTCCAAGAGGTTCTTTTATTGTTCCAACACTAAAATATGAGATGGGATATAGGGGGAATTTTGGTGAAGATTTAGGAGTTGCAAGATATGCTATAAGATTTAGTGGTGGAGGATATCTACATGGAACACCTGTTGATTATCCAGAAGAACCAAATAAAGAGTTTTTCCTTGCTCAAAAAGAGATAGGACTTGGAACATTTAAAGGGACAAGAAAATGTATAAGAAATACAGTTAGCCATGCTAGATTTCTTTTTGAGTGGATTTTAGGAGATGAAAGTAATAAAAATATTGCAAGTAATGACCAATTACCAAAAGAAAATGTAATGTTTATAATATTTTAAAAATTTATTTAATAAATTTCCCCACATTAATTATTAGCTTATTAATGTGGGGATTTTTTTTGGAGGAAAAAGTGAATGTTTTAATAACAGGTGCTTCAAGAGGAATAGGCTTTAATATAGCTTTGGAATTTATAAAAAGAGGGAATAAAGTTTTTGGTGTAGGTAGAAATTGGGAAAACTTTGATGAAAAAAAGTATGAGGGAAATTTTATTCCTATAAAATGTGATGTGAGTGTAGA